>NZ_JBQSXG010000232.1:0-2555 GCF_052378005.1 Psychrobacter sp. AOP31-B2-9 | reverse complement strand
CACTTTTTATTAAGACTTATGACTGAGTGTATATTTATCACAAATAAAATCGTAGTAGAAAAATGTCATTCATTGTACTTATGGCATAAGGAAAGACAGTTATGAGTGCATTCATGCACAAGAAAAATCAAGTATCGTGGCTGACCAGATTATTGACTCGCATAAAGATGTTAATGAAAGGTGAGCTAGGACACTTACTCACTGTTAACCGTAGTCAAAGACCGTGGCACATGCCCATTATCGCGGCAATTGCGAAGTATTTACTGGGGCGTATTTTGATGCTTTGTCTGCAGGTATCAAAGCGTCGCTAGGTGCAATGATTATCTTGAACTTACCATTATCAGGTGCACTACCATATCGGTTGGTTACAGTCATGGCTTGGGGCTTTGCTATGGCACTCAGTTTTGCATTAGGTTTGATTGCTCAGCAGTTGCCTTGGCTTCGGTTGCCAGTATTTGCTCTGATCGCGTTTTGTGTTGTGATGTTGGGTCGTTATTATCGGCAGCCACCACCTGCAGGTCTATTTGTGATGATGGCAGGAGCGATAGCATTATTTATAACGGTACCGCTAACACAAGTATTATCTGCGATTGGGCTAGTGATGTTAGGCAGTGGCTTTTCGATGTTACTCGCCCTGTTATATACGCTGTTTTTATTAATATCGCGGCCTGTTCTGCCTGCTCCTGTCTATCGATATGAGACAGATACCATTGGTGACAGCCTAATTGTAGCGGGCTTTGTTAGCTTGACATTGGCCATCGCTGTACTGTTTGAGATGCCTTACCCGTATTGGGCGGCGATGAGTTGTTTTATCATTATTCAAGGCATGCAGCTACGAACGATGTGGATTAAACAGTTGCATCGGCTATTAGGCACTGTAGCGGGGATGGCTGTCGCTGGTTGGATGTTGTCATGGGGGCTGTCGATATGGGGTGTGGCTGTATCTATACTAGTCATGATGTTGTTGATTGAGTCATTGGTCGATAGGCATTATGGCATGGCTGTGATATTTATCACGCCGCTGACGATATTTATCGCAGAGTATGGCAGCATGACGGCGACACCACTTGTTGCTGAGGCAATCATACAAGCACGTATACTCGATACAGCGCTCGGCTGTGCAGTTGGTCTGAGTGGTGGATTGGCCATTCATTCGGAGAGACTGCGTATACCGTTACGCCGCTTAGAAAATTGGCTACTGGGACATTTTAGCTAGAGCGTGTTTTCAGTTCACTCACCATATAAATAGGCTAAAAATGGCTAAGTCCTGTCAAGCATCACCAAGTAGCACAATAACATCTCGATATTATCTGTGCTATTCCTTTTGTTTAACGGCTTTTTATCTTATGCCTATCATTACTTTCAAAATGAAGACTCGGGCTATAGTCGATACGCAATAAAAAAGGTACAGTATCTAATAACGCGAAACTGGTATAAATTTTTCTGGCGTGCTGCGCCTACGCAGACAGAGGCTGCAAAAAATTCATCCCAATCTCGCTGTGTCTGTTGTATATTGGACTGACTATAGATTGCTTATCGGTTGATCAATGCGTCAGTCGCTGTTGCCACATCAATGTTGTAACCCGTCCAACGCTCAAAGCTTAAGGCCGCTTGGCCGATAAGCATGCCATAACCATCAGAAGTCTGCGCACCACGCGTGACAAAGTGCTGCAAAAACGGTAACGTGCGACCATACATCATGTCATAAGCATAATGGCAGTCTAAATCATCATTCAATGGCAATGTATCGCCTGATAGTCCAATAGATGTGGCATTAATGATGATATCAAACTGTCCAGTTAATTCACTAGTTGCACAGGTTGCGATGCTGTGTTTATCAACCGTCTCACTAGATTGTCTTAGCCCAGTGACCAAATTGACAGCCTTGCTCACAGTACGATTGGCAATGGTCAGGGATGAAATACCTGCCTGAATCAGCGGTAGTACGACACCGCGGGCTGCACCGCCTGCACCAATGAGTGCCACACGCGCGCCTGTAAGCGGCCAGTCCAAGCTTGTAATGTGATTGACCAACCCTTGACCATCGGTATTATCACCATAGATTGCTTCTGCGATGGGTGTGCCGCTGTCTAGCAGTGTTTGGTTCAATGATAGTGTATTAACTGCCCCTGCAACTTTGGCATGTTCAGACAAACCACCACGTGCTAAGCAGCAGTTATAAGCAACTTGTTTAAAGGGTACTGTCACATTGGCACCGACACCGCCGCCCTGAAAAAATGCTTCAATCACCGCCATAAAACTGGCAGCATCGTCAGGACAGTATTGGCGCTGATAGCTAATATCGATACCTGCTTGTTCTGAAAACAGGGTATGGATTTCAGGAGATTTGCTGTGAGCAATAGGATTGCCAATAACAATAAAATGCTGAGTCATAAAAGGTCCGCTGGCTATAAAAGGTCAAAACTCTTCGTTAGAGCTTATCAGAAAGTCGTTGAATCGCTATCATCATAAGGGATAACGTGATGTTTGACAAACCAAGGCGTTCGTGAATAAATACGTGGAATGATAGCGTTTTTTTACCTGTTAGATAATTA
>NZ_JBQSXG010000231.1:0-2588 GCF_052378005.1 Psychrobacter sp. AOP31-B2-9 | reverse complement strand
ATACTTATTTTCAATTTTGGCTAAGAGTGGCTGATAGGGTATATCGCAGTGAGGACAATTTGTCTGCAATACCCTATGATGCTCATCACAGTAAACTGACCAAGCTAATCGCCATCGGAGCTTTAAATGAGACTTTTCATTGTCGGCCATACAATCAGGACAATATGGATGTCCAAATCTCCCATATAGATGTCTGCGTGATAGTGGGAGTGTCCACTTTAAAGCGCTAGAACTATGTGAAATCAATCCCTGTTCTCTAGCAAAGCTTGTCAAAGTCTGTTTGTTAAACCTATCAACCGTCGTTTCTGCCAATATAGCCATATCCTCGTGAACATCAGGCTTTACGTATTCAAACCCTTTATCAAAATCATATCGATCTAACCTGTCATTTACGTGTTGCCAATAAAACCCCATAAAGGTAGTAAGAGTACACTTCTGAGAAAGTGACGCCCTTATAATCCATGAGCCTACACTCTCACCCTCTAAAAGTGGGGTTGAAAAGGTCAAAGGTTTTATCCAATAATTGTGCGAATTCCTCTTTTTGGTCGTAACCATGATTTATCCTCAATAGACTTAATCGTAATTTCTTCTGTCCCGTTAATAATGGCCTCTTTAGCACACTCGATCATTAACCTTTTAACATTACCTATGCAGCCACCGCTAATGCTATGTATGAGATTGAGTTTTGTAGGCTCTATCAGATTAGAGGGATTTTTAAGAGGCAAAACATGCTCAAAAGTACTCACTAATTTTCTAAATTCTCTATCGTTCTTCCATAGCAGTAACTCTGCGACATCAAAACGACTAGCATGCTGTGGGTCAGTATGCAAGATTCGGACAGCATCCTTAGTCCCACTTAGTACAATTGGTATTTGAAGCTGATTACATAAGTATTTTATGGTATTCATGATTTGGCGTTGCTGTCTTGCTGTACCTGTGAGCATTGAATGAATCTCATCGATAACAATAATTTTCACTTGAGTCTCAAGTAAAGAATGCACAACTTGATAGCGAAATTTAGTTGTTGAGTTGGATATATTGTAAGGCAACGATAAGGCATCAATGAGAGCAACATATAAGTCCTTCTCACTTGCTGAAGGCGGTGCTTGAATAGAAATAACAGGGACTACTAGATTTAAGTCATCATCAATATAGCTATCACCAAAACGTTTCACAAACTGCTTAATGAACCGCCCCGAGATTGTCGGAGACTCAACATTCTGAGAGAATACGACAATGAAAAGACAAACCTACACTCCTGAGATTAAAGAACGCGCCGTTCGCATGCTGATTGAAGCGTCGAGCGACTATCCTTCTACATGGTCAGCCATTCAAGCCATAGCGTCAAAGATTGGCTGTACGCCTGAGACACTGCGATCCTGGCATAAAAAGCACATAGACCAAACCATTCCCGCCTCAGTGCAGGCTCAAAGTGACAAAGAGCGTATCAAAGCGCTTGAACGCGAGAACAAAGAGCTCAAGCAAGCCAATGAGATTATACGTAAGGCTGCTGCTTTTTTCGCCCAGGCGGAGCTCGACCGTCCACCCAGATAATGGTTCAGTTTATTGATAACTATAGAGGTAGTTATGGGGTCGAGCTGATTTGTAGAGTACTACCGATTGCCCCGTCAACCTATCACCGTACTAAAGACCTAGAGTGCTGCCCTGAAAGGCGTTCACTGCGCAGTCAGCATGACGACTACTATCTCAGCGAGATTAAACGCATCTGGCAGGACAGCAAATGTCGCTATGGTGCTCGCAAAGTCTGGCGGCAGATGAAGGCAGATGGCATTTATATCGCACGCTGCACCGTAGAGCGCTTAATGAGACAGCACGGCTTACAAGGTGTCTGGCGCGGTAAGGGTAAGATTACCACCAACAGCCGTGACGACCAAAAGCGTGCTGACGACTTGGTCAATCGTAACTTTAATGCCCATCGTCCTAATCAGCTGTGGGTTGCAGATTTTACCTATATCAAGACACTGAGTGGCTGGGTTTATACTGCTTTTATTATTGATGTGTTCGCTCGTGCCATTGTGGGCTGGAAAGTATCCAATCGCATGAACACCGATATGGTGATGGCCGCGCTCAATCAAGCGATAGCAGATAGGAATAATCCTAAAGATGTGATTCATCACAGTGATCGAGGGGTTCAGTACTTATCTATTCGCTATACTGATAAGATGACGGACTCTGGCGTGATTGCCTCTGTTGGTACAACAGGCGACTCTTATGACAACGCATTGGCTGAAACGGTCAATGGGCTTTACAAGTCTGAGGTGATTCATTATTTAAAGCAGAACTGGACTGGTGTGAACGATGTTGAACTGGCAACCCTAGAATGGGTCGATTGGTTCAACAAGAAGCGTCTACATAGCACGATTGGATATGTGTCACCCCGGAGTTTTTCAAGGTAGTTGTCACCATCAAGCCAAATTAAGCGGCTTGTAATCTTTGCTGTTGTTGTTCTTTTGCAGGATTTAGCGTTGTTGGCCCTACAGGCTCGCAGTTCCTCACCTCTTGAGTTCCCCAACGTATCGGGTTTTCATCTTTAGCGCGCTGCATCGTGAGCAGACGCTTCGCCAGTA
>NZ_JBQSXG010000230.1:0-2711 GCF_052378005.1 Psychrobacter sp. AOP31-B2-9 | reverse complement strand
GCCTTGACTCAAGTAAGATCGCCTTAAATAAAGTAGCTGTGTTTTAGGTTCAGCTATAAATGTGATATAGGGGGTGATGGTGAGAGTGTCGTTGTTATTTATGTATAAATATAAAAAACTACCCAAAAGTGGTTTGGAGCGAAAAAACAGTCCAAATTAGTCTTATCTATGGTCAAGCGATCAAATGAATCATTTTAATTACTGCTTGGATAGTTTGAAATGATGGGATCTTGTTCTAAGACTTGGGATTGTATAAAGACAAATCGGTTCTATTATCAAACTCACATGATGTCAAATCCACCATTGCATACTTCGACTGTTTTTGTTGTACCGTGCAGCCTTCATATTTGGTAATTTGAGGGCTATTTATGAGCTCTTGAAAAAAATCTTCAGGGTTATCTGCCCCGCTGATTTCTAATATCTTATAGATGATATCTTTATCGGCAGGACTGAATGATTCATTAGGTTTATACTCTCCATACATTAAGAATAATTCATTAAAATAGTTATTATTTTTCTTGTTAAATGTATACATTATAGATGTACCATTAGAGTATTTAATATCTCCATTAAAAATATGCTCATTTTCAAAAAAACCTTCATCTTGAATTTCAATAGCGTTTGTATTTTCATGAAAAAATTCTTTCAATTTACTTATATTTTCTTTAGGCAAAGAAAATGGTTTACGAGCTTGTTTTGCAGGTGTGTCGGTAATAAACGGTCTCCAGTCCGGTGCATTAACCCATTGCTGTTGAGGTTCAATTTCTAGGGTCGTTATACTCTCAGTACTGATTTGTTTATCTGGCTTTATATCATGCTGGGCGACTTCACTGGAATCAAGCGTAGGTGTGTCTGATGAAGAAGCATCACAAGCAAAAAGTAATGCAGTCATCAGTAGCGTAAGTGTTCGTGTCATTGTTTGCATACAGAGCCTTTATCGTAGTTTGTATACACTTCTATCGTTTTGCATGAGATACCACTCATACCTCGCAAATGAAATGCGTGAATATGGGTTGGAATTTTCTGTGCCTTGTTGCCACGTATAGTCCATCACTTTATTACTAAAGCCTTGATAGAATTTATATTGGTTGGCAGAGTGGGGCTCAAATATATGAGGCAATGATAAACTATGACCAATTTCATGAACTAAAGTTTCAAGATTCCCCCAAGCATTTTTAAAAATGACAGCAACATTACCCCATGAAACAGCCTTTCCATCGGTAGAATATTCTAGAGGTGCTATACCTTTTGAGTATGGGATAGCAAAATCTAATAGAAAAATATATGTTCTTTTGTGTCCTGCTGTATTAATAGGTATAGGGTTACCTTTATTGTCTGTAATCTTTCCTGCTCCATACTTGTCGTATGCATCAATAATGCCATCGCTTGCTGATTTAGAAGTGTGGTTATTTTTCTTGACAGTATTGATATAGTTTTTTATATCGGTATTATTGATAAATTCTTTTAAATCAAAGGGTTCTGTGGTTTTAATCTCTGCTCTTATCAGCGCTTGGTTAAATGATTTGTATTTTAAATACCATTCAATATCTCGTAACGCATCTTGACTTATACCTGTGGTTATTTTAGTGGGTACCAATACTAAATCAGCTTTGTACGTCTGATCGTTTTTATGTACCATCAACTCTCCTACTAAGTCTTTAGATTTGGCAGAAATAGCGTAAACAGCGATACTTTCATGCTTGCTTAATAGCTTATTTTTTATTCCCTTAACCAATACAGCCCTTTTAAGAATATAGTCTTTTCGGCTCTTACTGTTAAGTTTATCTACCACAGTCGTTTTATATGCTTGTTTGATAAATTTGTTAATTGGAATGCTTGAGGGTGAGACAGTCAATTTACTTGGGTCCGAAGACACAAATTCTAACTTTGTATATTTGTCTGTTGTTAATTTAGAGGTGTCACCGATTAGTTTTTGAAGCTCAATATCTAGTTGTACTCCATCTTTATGCATAGATGAGCCACCTTTATAAACACTATTAGTTGTATAGGGAAAAATAGCCAACCATGCAGGTAAATAATTGTATTTATGTAATAGTGGCGAGTGCATAGCACCTTTAAGATAAATATCTTTAAAATTTGATATATTTCCTTTATATAGGGGTATAGGCTTACGTTTACCTAGTACTCTTTCTATTGGATATCTATCTGCATCTCTTGGATAATCAAATCCATAACGCCCAGCCATATTTTTTGGCTGTCTAAAATGAATTGTAAACTCACGACGGCTTATTTTAAGCACTTTAAAAGGATCAGAAGGGCCAGTAGCACCTTTAGATGTTTGACTCATAGCTTCTACCTTATTGCTCGTTATCTTGCCACGGAAGCTCTAGATGAACTTCAATCTCATCTTCGCTATCAGAACGGAAACGTTCTGACCATCCGTCTTTATCGGTCATACCTTTAAATTCTTCGCCTGTTTGTTTATTAGTCGCTGTATAAGGCGTATTGGCATATGGCTCATCATCATCATCCAAAAACTGATATGCCAAACTATACACTCCATCCATCAGCGTTTTTTTCTCAGGAATTATACTAGGCAACCCCGCCAAACTCAGCCCATCCATCCCGCCGCCATCACGACTATGCTTACCAGCCTTCTCCGTAAACTGCATCGCCGCAATCGTAATATCACCGCCATCTAAAGTGATACTCGCACCGCCCGCCGTTAGCGTAATCTTATTCGTCGCCAC
>NZ_JBQSXG010000229.1:0-2744 GCF_052378005.1 Psychrobacter sp. AOP31-B2-9 | reverse complement strand
AACTTTCATCTAGCTCAAGGTTACTACTCTGGATGTCATTTAAGTTATTAGACGCCTCTGGCTGGCAAGCTACTAATAAAAGACTGGCTAATACGAGTACATATTTACGCATATTTTAACCTTAGAATCTAATATTTATTCGGCGGAATGCTGTTGCGATAACTCTGTATCAGTACGGATCGATTTGATATCAGGTATCTCATGACTGAACTTGCGACTAGGCCCAACTTCGCCTTTGGCAATCGTCGATGCTTGATTCAACGACGTGGATAGATCAGTGTAAAATTAATTACTCATTTTTATACGTCTCTTTTATTTGTTGGGTTAGCTTTGCAAGCTGGGTTTTTAGTCATCAATTATATTGTTTTGACACTGATAAAAAAACCTATTTAAAGGATTTTCCTTGCAAGCTTAACAAAGCAGTACTTCGTTTTTACGGCTTTCAGGTTACGTTCACACTACCGACCTTTTAATTTGTAGAATCGAACCACGACAAATATCTGCAAGAACACGATGCCGCCGCTAGCCCCGACTGTATCGGTATCCTGCTAGTTTAGGCGAGTTGCGGTGGCTAGAGTTTGAGGTGGTGTCGAGGTAACAGTAACATCTCAATTCGTGTCGCCGCCGCGCCCAGACTGGCAGATACAAGTGGAAGGCGGGAAATAGCTCACTTACTTATAAAAAACGTTATATATTACTCAGTTCTTTTAACGCAGATAGCGCCTGCTCCGCCTTATCATTCGACACAAATATATGGTCATGATAATAGGCAGCGATCACATTGGCACTGATATCTTTTGAGGTCAGTTTGGTTGACACGGCTGCGGTTAGACCGACCGCTTCTAGGCTTGAATGCACCGTCAAAGTGATTTGCCGAAACACGCCTTCGTAATTCAAACCTGCCTCATCAGCTTTGTCTTTTGTCAAAACCAGAGTCAGCCCTTCTGTCTCCATAAGCTTAGCGCCAATGCGGGCTGCATCGAACCCAACAGCTCATTGATATCTGTAATTCCTGACATGGCCTAACTCCTGAATGTACTTAACCCTAGCATTCAATGCTGATGATAGGTATATTGCCACTTGATTGTCATAACAAGGATAAGCCATGTACACCCTATACGGTAATAAAATATCCGGAAATAGCTATAAAACGCGCCTAACTTGCGCGTTATTAAACATTGATTACCAATGGATTGAGGTCGATATATTGACGCAAGAAAGCCGACAAGAGGCATTCCTGCAAATCAATCCACTAGGTCAAGTACCAGTTTTATTAATCGAACCTGACGACTCATCTATTGATTGCAAACCTACCAAAATACTAGAGTCGAATGCGATCATCAGATATTTGGCGGACGGCTCATCACTTATTCCAAACGCTGCCATAAAATACGCAGAAATGTGGCAATGGTTACTCTATGAACAAACCGAAGTTCGACCTAACATAGCCTCTTTGCGTTTTATTAAAAAGTTCCAGAACATGATACCCAGTAGACTGGCCGAATATCAGCAGAAGCTTGATAAGTCAAAAGACATTCTTAGTTATTTGAACGAACATTTTCAAAATAAAACCTATGTACTAGGAGATGATGTGAGTCTTGCGGATATCAGCTTATATGCCTATACGCATAATGCGGAGGAAGGTGGGCTGGAGTTATTGCCTTATAAAAATTTACTCAATTGGCTTAAACGTATCGAATCACTACCCAACTTTGTGAAACTATAAAAAAAGGTGAGCTTCGGCTCACCTTTTTTGTGTTTGCAATAGTTTAAACTTTCTTAGTACAGTCAAGCGCGTGCACCTAGTATACGCTACATAACCACAAAGTCATCTACCGTCAGCGCTTGATTCACTGTCGCAAATTGAACCTCTGAGAAATCAGTGCCAGATCCATCTGCATCAAAGTATAAATCATCGCCTTTTTGGATAATTCGAGTATTGCTATCAACCTCTTCATCATCTGTGACCAACCAATTGTTTTCTAGCTTATCGAGACTGACATCGCCAAAGACCACTTCGCTTAACGCAACTTTGTCACCTTCATCTGAGCTAAAATCTACGATAGTATCTATATTATCGGCGCTCAGCTCACTATCAAATGAGAAAGTATCTGCATCATCACCACCGGTTAGTACATCCCGACCTAAGCCACCATTAATAACCTCACTACCCAAGCCGCCTTTTAGATCATCATCTCTATCTGTGCCCATCACTACATTGTCATACAACTCATTGTCCTGACCTCTGTCATCAATATCGGCACGTCCAACTTCGTTACCCGTTGTAACCACCGTATTACCGCTCACGGTATTTCCACTCGTTTCATTGTTGAAGATAATACTCGCCAAAACTCGGCCATCATCACTTAATGCCGTATCAACACCATCAATAAAATTATCAAAAAACTGACTGTCGCTCACGCCATTGATACGAACATCAAAACCATTGCCAATAATCTGATTACCCTCTACCAATACATTATTGATTTCATGATCGACCCCAGAAGCGCGTTCTGATATGACGAGTCCATACTCTTCATTGTTCAAAGACTGTGAGCTGATAATGTTGACATTGGTAACTAGATCACCGTTGTTTGGCTCTATATTGATACCTGCTGCTGGGGTGGAGCCGTTGGTATTCTTGAATACAGAATTGATAATATCGATACCATCGCCATCGACGATAGTGATGCCTTGACGAGTGTTGTTGTCAGAAACGATATTATAAAGAGTAATATCTTCAC
>NZ_JBQSXG010000228.1:0-2770 GCF_052378005.1 Psychrobacter sp. AOP31-B2-9 | reverse complement strand
ATAATTCCTGAGAAAAAGACGCTGATGGATGGGGTTTATAATTTGGCTTACCAGTTTATCAACGATGAAAAAGAGCCTTATGCCAACACGCATTATACCGCTATAAATAAACGTACAGGCGAGGAGTTCAATGGAGTGACTGATAAAGACGGTTGGTCGGAACGCTTCCATTCTGACAATAAAGATGAAATCGAAATTCATTTAGAGCTTCCTTGGCAAGTCGAGAATGAGGAGAGTAAGTAGTGGGATATAAATATAACAGCCTCAGTCGTACTTTACCTATGATTAGTAACAATCAGGTTCAAGTCATTTCAAACCAATATTATTTAGTTATTGGATTTGAAGTTAACTATTTAGCAACTGCTTTTGTAAATAACACTCAAAATCTCAATATTAATTATGGACATGCCTTTTTCTTCACAGTACAGAATGGGAAAATCGTAACTGTACATAGCTTTGGCCCTAAAGGATTAGCAACCCCAACAGAGGCAGAAGAAAAAGCAGGAATTGACATATTTAGCGGTAAGCGCTCTGGCACTGTTAATTACCCCGTAACTACAGTCTCAAGACTGTATAAATTTAAAATACGTAAAAGTCAGCTTTCAGCCATTAAGAAACATGCTGATAAATTCAAGAAAAAGGTGATATCAGGCGAGGAAAAGTATACTGCTTATATGAACGATACATGTGCAGAAGCAGCAAAAGATGTTTTAGATGACGCAGGCATCGATACACCTAGTGGCAAAGGCTATATCACTACACCTAGTGGAGCAGCTAATTTCTTATTTGAACCTACATATATTGATGGATGGAAGGTACCTGCTACAGGAGCAATGTTCGTAAACCCCTATTCTTGGTATGTTCAGTTCAAGAAAAAGTACGGGGCTGCAAAATTATATAATTATTACGGAGTTAGATCAGGATCTATATATCTTGAGAAAGAATGGCAACTAAAGGAAAAGGACAATGTGCCTAATGGTATTCAGAATCTTTCATATCATTCTGACCTATATTAGTCTAAAAAAATCGTACATATCGGGAGCTTGCAAATGATAAAAGTTGCTCTAGCTATTTTAGCTATGTGTTTCTTAACAAGCTGTGGAATGGCAGAAAATACCAAAAATCAGGAGCCTATTATGCAAGATGAAATAGCATTACATGACGCATTGATACAGGCAGGCAGTACACAGCTAGTGACTGGCTATAAGAATGATGATGTATTAGAGACAATAAAAGCTGCAATTAGGTTAGTTTCTCGACAATCAGATATGGTCTCAGAACTGCCTAATCTTGGAGTATATAATCCTTTCACCCCAAAAACTAAAAAAGAATGGAGATTCTACTTTAATACAGAAAAAGTCACTACCACAATAATTGTACATCCAAGCAATGTAAATATTGTTGATAGTATATATATTTTTGTTGGCGAAAATAGTAAAGATATTAAATCAGCTAAGATGCCTCTTAACCTAGGTGGTATAAAGCTTAATTATCTGAATTATCAAGTCACAAAGTCTCTTAATAACCCTAGTCTGCATAATGCTAAATTTATCTACGAATTAAAAGATGATCCTAACGTGCACATTGATCTTAACGTTAAAGATACGTCAATAAATGAAATAAATAGTTTAGTTGAGTCTAAACTACTACCTACAACCTTCTCAGGCATAAACGTCTATCCCGCCCGAACAGATAAAGTTAATTAAACCGTTATAAATAATTGAAGTTAGATGGCAAATAGGAATTGCGCCTAACAACCCAAATTCACGTATCTCATTTGCAAGGTATGAGTGGTATCTCATGCAAAAAGATCCCAGTGTATACAAACTATAAGAGGTTTATATGAAAAGAATAAAGCTCGCACTTACTATAGTGATTACTACCTTACTTACTGCTTGTGATGCTACCTCTTCAGACTCACTCACTCTAGATTCAGGTAAAGCAGTCAAATCCACTGTAACACTGGATAAACAGAATAGCGCTGAGAGCGTATTAGTCTCTAATACTGAACCCCATATACAACAGGATATCAATACAACAGATTGGGCTCCGCTTATTACGAGAACACCTGCAAAACAAGCCCATGAACCGTTTTTTTTGCCTGACGAAAATGTAAAAAAAACTAAAAAATTATTCCACAAAGACTATAATTTAAACCAAATAAATAGTAAACAGTTTGACGAAACGGCATATGGCTTTTTTGTTGTCATTCAATATGATGATGGCACTATCTTAGATTACTCACTGGATAAAGTGAATAATAAATATTTTGTGAAGAGGTTTACCTTAGCTGGAAAATATCAACCTCTTGATCCATTTAATAAACTTAACAAAGCTGTCGTATATCAAATATTAGAAATAAGCGGAGCAGACAACCCTGAAATATTTTTTCAGGAGCTCATAAATAGCCCTAAAATCACTAAATACAAAGGCTGCACTGTGCAACAAAAGCAATCTAAGTATGCAATGGTAGGTTTAACATCATGTGAGTTTGATAATAGAACCGATTTGTCTTTATACAATCCCAAGTCTTAGAACAAGATCCCATCATTCCAAACTATCCAAGCAGTAATTAAAATGATTCAGTTAATCGCCTGATCATAGATAAGACTAATTTGGACTGTTTTTTCGCTCCAAACCACTTTCGGGTAGTTTTTTATATTTATACATAAATAACAACGACACTCCCACCATCACCCCCTATATCACATTCATAGTTAAACCTAAAACACAGCTACTTTATTGAAGGCGAGCTTACTTGAATCAAGGG
>NZ_JBQSXG010000227.1:0-2805 GCF_052378005.1 Psychrobacter sp. AOP31-B2-9 | reverse complement strand
GAGTATCCAGATAAGCAGATTCCATCAGGTAAGAGTCTAGAGTTAGTAAAAGATGTGATTACCGTATTTGAGTCACTTCATCCTATAGAGACTCTAGAATCTTCAAAAACAGAATTAAGATATAAAGGCTGGGTTGATAGCAATGATAATAAAAAAACCTTTGCCATCTTTACAGATTATCAAGTGGGTAAAGGCGTCTCTGCTATAGGCGGGGCTGCTGATGCTCGAAATACTAGCCAAGAAGAAAAGGATATTTGTAAGATTAATGGTGACAGTTGCTCTATGCTTTGGGGAAATGCGGTTGTGTACTATAGGACAGGTAAAAACTTACATGCTTTAGTTCATGAGCTTGGGCATAGCTTTGGTTTGGCACATACTTTTCAACGTGAAAGTGATGTAGGCGATTATGTCTCTCCTGCATACAGCTTTTATAGGGGTTATACCGATAATCTAATGGATTATAACGATAAAGCAAATCCAAGTCGTACTCCTCGAGCTGAAATATCCAATCCATTCGAAGGAAACATGCGAGCATTATTTAAATGGCAATGGGATATTTTACGTAGCGATAGAAGCATGAATTATTTCGATACTGAATAGTTACTATAATTAATTCTAGAAGGTTAATATTATGAAAGCGTCCAAACTTATTTTTATAGCAATGTCACTCTCATTAGCAAGCTGTACAAGCTTAAGTACTTCAAAAGTCATAGCTAGTGAGCCAGCACTACTACAAGATGATAAACAGGCAATGATAAATGAACCTGTCAATAATAACAAACCAGTAATATGCTATGAACCACCCGAATATGATAATCCACCGGAACTACCTGATACAGGAGTGCGCAGAGAGACTCCCATTGATATCGTACTGAAAGAGCTATTTATTGAAAGGCTAGAAGCCTCTTCTTTGTGGAGTAAAGTAAGCCACGTTAACTCTTTCAAAAGTGATTTTTCGTTAAGTGAGACAAATGGCTTTCTTCAAGTTCGTAGCAGTTCTACACATGTAAAGAAAATTTCTTATACCCCTCTAGATGTAAATAAAAGAAATAAATATGGACATCAGTTATTAGATCAAGAAAAATTTGCTATGACGGAGATTATTAATTTAGTGATTAATGATCACGAGAAAGCTGCTGCAGTCCTAGATCAGCTTTATCAGCAGTATCTTGTTAAAGTTAAGAATAATGATGTATTGAGTGACGGAGAAACATTGCATAGCTATGTTCGCTATAACGGTATATTGTTTGAGCTGTGGGGTTTAAGTAGAAATACACATCCTTTGGAAGTATGTAATTTCAATATGCTAACAACGCTGACAGTCAGTTAGAAATTGAACATGATTAAACTTATTTTTATAGCAATGTCGCTATCTTTAGCAAGTTGTACAACCTTAAGTACTTCAAAAGTCATAGCTAGTGAGCCAGCACTATTGCAAGATAATGAACAGGCAATAATAAATGAACCTATAAAGCCAGATAAACCAATAATATGTTATGAACCATCAGAATACGATAGTCTACCTGCATTACCTGAAATAGATATATTAAGAGATGCGTCTATTAATATTATTTCTAGAGAACTATTTATCAAAAGACTTAAAGCCTCTCCTTTATGGGAAAAAGTAAGCCGCGCCAACCTTTTCAAAAGTGATTTTTCATTAAATGATATAAACGGGTTTCTTCAAACCAGTGGCGATGGCCCTACCCCAAAGCAGATAAATAAAATTGCTTATTCGCCTTTAAGCGCAAAACAAAGAAATAAATACGGACATCAGCTATTGGATCAAGAAAAGTTTGCTATGACAGAAACTGTTAATTTAGTAATTAACGATCACGATAAAGCTGCTGAAATACTAGACCAGCTTTATCAGCAATATTTAGTCAAAGTAGAAAACAACGAAATTCTAAGTGACGATGAAACCTTACATACTTATATTCGTTACAACAATATATTGTTTGAGCTTTGGGGCATGAACCGAACCAGTCATTCTATCAAAGAGTGCAACTTAACCCTTTTAACAGGCTTGACAATTAATTAGGTGTGTTTCGTGGTTAAACTTATTTTTATAGCAATGTCACTCTCATTAGCAAGTTGTACAAGCTTAAGTACTTCAAAAGTCATGGCTAGTGAGCCAGCACTACTGCAAGATGATGAACAGGCAATAATAAGTGAACCTGTAAAGTCAGATAAATCAGTAATATGCTATGAACCACCCGAATATGATAATCCACCGGAACTACCTGATACAGGAGTGCGCAGAGAGACTCCCATTGATGTCGTACCGAAAGAGCTATTTATCGAAAGATTAGAAGCCTCTCCTTTATGGGAAAAAGTAAGTTATTCTAATCACTTTGAACGTGAGTTTTTACTGGAGAAAGTTAACGGTTTTCTTCAGATCAAAGGTGATGGTAGTTTTTCGAAGTCAGAAAAAATAACTAACATTGCTTACTTTCCCTTAGATATTGATGAAAGAAATAAATATGGACATCAACTATTGGATCAAGAAAAGTTTGCTATGACGGAGATTATTGATTTAGTGATTAATGATCACCAGAAAGCTGCTGCAATACTAGATCAGCTTTATCAACAATATTCAGTTAAAGTTAAGAATAATGACGTATTGAGTGATGGTAAAACGCTGCATAGCTATGTTCGCTATAACGGCATATTGTTTGAGCTGTGGGGTTTAAGTAGAAATACACATCCTTTGGAAGTATGTAATTTCAATATGCTAACAACGCTGACAATCAATTAGAAATTGAACATGATTAAGCTTAACCCCTGCTGTCAAATCCGTAGATA
>NZ_JBQSXG010000226.1:0-2902 GCF_052378005.1 Psychrobacter sp. AOP31-B2-9 | reverse complement strand
ATAGGAATGCTTTTACTTGTTGTTGCAAGTATCATGTGTCTTGTTTATAGCATCAAATTGATAATTATTGCTTTTCAAGAGTCGGTGCTGTGGGGGCTATTGTATTTTTTTATTCTACCTGCAAGCTTGTATTTTATTATCACCCGTTGGCCAGAATGTAAGTCACCATTTTTGAAATTATTAATATCAATTGCATGTATGTACCTGGGAGCTTCGATGTCCTCGCCATCGTATTAAAGCTTCAGTAGGGAATGAAGTAGTTAGGTATTTGCAATGACTTGCTGCTTAAAGTGATGGCTATACATAAAAATAGCGTATTCATAATCTGAATACGCTATTTGTTTATCATCTAAATGTAGGCTAAATTCATACTGATCTTAGTACGCACCTTTGCTATAGATAAGCTCATAGCTGTGGCTGTAAATCTCGACGATGTTGTCAAACGGATCTTCTATATGACATTGTCAATGCGTATCAACGTTGCATCTTGTTCATAACAAAGATCAGTTAGTAGCAGTACCTATATATAAATGTTAAACACGCCATACTCTATTTATATATATTTCAATTTATTCTGTATCTATGGACTAATGATGAATATAAAGCTATTAAGAAAGAACTGTCTTAAGATTATAATGACTTATATGATCGCTGGATTAACCATTTCCGCTACTGCGGAAGAGTCGATATTGATAAGAGATTTGACTACCATTGAGTCGCTAGCACAGCAAGGGAATGCCATTGCCCAGTATAATTTGGGTATCATGTATGCAGCAGGCTTAGATGTTGAGAAAAATAGTACAAAGGCTTTTGAGTGGTTGAATAAATCTGCCAATCAAGGGTTGGCTGAAGCACAATATAATATTGGTGTTATGTACAATGAAGGCATAGGCGTACCACAAAACTATGAAAAAGCCTTTGCCTACTATAGTAAGTCTGCTAAGCAAGGCTATGGTAGAGCTCAATACAATCTTGGTAATCTATATTCTACAGGTGAAGGTGTCGTTCAAAACGATATTAGAGCACTGAAGTATTGGCGGCAGGCAGCTGAACAAAATAACAAGTTAGCACAGTTTAATTTGGGCATTGCTTATGCCAATGCTAAAGGAGTTCCTAAAAATAATGCAACAGCGTTTAAGTGGTATCAAAAATCTGCTGAACAAGGAGTTGCTGACGCTCAATTTAATTTAGGTGTCCTGTATCAGCAGGGGCAAGGGGTTCATAAAAATAATACAAAAGCGGCTGAATGGTTCGAAAAAGCAGCTAAGCAAGGTATGGCACATGCTCAGTTTAACCTTGGCTCTATGTACTATAAAGGCGAGGGTGTAAAACTAGACTATAGCAAAGCGGCACATTGGTTTGAAAGCTATAGCCAGCTAGGTTATGAAGACGCGCAAAACCAATTAGCAAAAATTTATATTCTCAGTGACGGTGCCTATGGCGATAGAGTAGGCGGGCTAGCAGGGTTGAAGCGTATCTGTGACACTGGTATCCAAAAATATTGTGATATGTATACAGAATGGAGCCAAAAAACAAATTAAACGGTTTGGCTCTGTTCTGCTTGGAAGTAGGGTGTGTCACCAATGTACTAATTGATGATACGCCCTAGTGTAGTCGATACAATTTAAAAATAGTACAAGGTAACTGAGTGTAGGTGTATACGTGATACCTCAATAGGGACGCTGTAATACTTTTATAGTCGAGCTATTATAAGAATATCTAACTCATCTCAATACCTAAGCGCATAGCCGAAGCAATATTAGCAGCAGTAGTCTCAATGTTATTGTAAGCAGAACCTAACACGTTATCGATCGTGTCTACTTTTTGGATACTTGGCATAACCACATCGAACTGACTGGTCTGAGCAGGTTTTAGTCCATCGACGCTGCCGCAGATAGCGATAACAGGTGTACGGCTAGCCTTAGCGATTTGACTGATACCGTCTGCCACCTTACCCATGGCTGTTTGCGCATCGAGCTTACCTTCGCCAGTGATGACCAAATCAGCCTCTATGATATGTTGAGAAAGGTGAGCCACCTCGGCAACGGTATCAAAACCAGATTTCAGATGGGCATCACAAAAGCTCATTAACGCATAGCCAAGACCGCCTGCTGCGCCAGCACCTTCAACGTGTTGGCAGTCTTCATAGCCATACTGCCCACAAATAGTAGCAAAGTGACTGAGTGCCTTGTCCAGGGTATTGACTTGCTCTGGACAAGCGCCTTTTTGCGGGCCAAACACGGCGCTGGCACCTAGCAGACCGCATAATGGATTGGTCACATCACAAGCAACCTCAAATACCGTGTCTGATATCTTTGCGTGAAGGTTTGTATTATCGAGCTTATGTAGGCTGGCAAGTGCACCGCCGCCCTGAGCTAATGAATGACCATTGACGTCATGAAACGCCATACCTAACGCAGTTAGCATGCCAAGCCCTGCATCATTGGTGGCACTGCCACCCAACCCAATAATGATACGTTTAACGCCTTCATCCAAAGCATCGGCAATCAGCTCTCCGACACCATAACTGCTAGCGATGATCGGATTGCGCTCTGCCGCAGTCAGTAAATGTAGACCGCAAGCATGAGCGATTTCGATGACAGCTGTGGCATCAGGCAATAATAAGTACTTTGCGGTGATAGGTCTCATCAGTGGGTCATGCACTCTGATTTCTTTCCAGTGCCCACCCAATACATAAGACAATACGGCAGAGGTGCCTTCACCACCATCAGCCATTGGCAGCAGCTTATAATCAGCGTCTGGAAACACTTGGCTAAAGCCGGACTGGATTGCACGGCAAACATCTAGTGCCTCTAAACTTTCTTTAAACGAATCAGGGGCGATCAAAATTTTCATGGATATTTCTCTGGGTGTTTTTTGAATGTCTTTTGGTATATGTTAG
>NZ_JBQSXG010000225.1:0-2928 GCF_052378005.1 Psychrobacter sp. AOP31-B2-9 | reverse complement strand
TATAATCTCTATTATTCGTACTACTGATTAATTATAAAACATAAAAAAAGAGCCTATTCACATAGGCTCTATCCAACTTATTCAACATTCTTTAATTATGTATTCCTCAAAATGGAATATCATCATCTACTGGCCCGTCTGGCATTGCAGTAGGCTTAGGTTGTGTAGGTTTTTGTGCTGGAGGATTAAACTGGTTTTGCTGAGCAGGTGCGCCTTGATTGCCAAAGTTGTTCTGACCGCCATTAGGTTGATTGTAGCCACCTTGTTGAGCGGGCTGATTATTGACTTGCTGACCAAAGTTATTCTGGCCGTTCTGATTGCCATAGCCCTGATTTTGACCGCCTTGATTACCATAGCTGCCACCCTGCCCTTGAGCTTGACCACCAGTTGCACCATCTAGCATTTGCATTTGTTCGGCACGAATCTCGGTGATATAACGATCTTGTCCGTTGGGATCTTGATATTTACGCGTACGTAAGCTGCCTTCGATATAGACTTTACTACCCTTACGCAAATACTGCGCAGCAATTTCACCTAAACGATTGAATAGTGAAATACGATGCCATTCCGTCGCTTCTCGTTTTTCACCACTTTGCTTGTCCGTCCACTGCTCCGATGTCGCAACCGAAATATTGGTCACGCCACCACCGTTATTAAATTGACGTGCCTCAGGATCTGCTCCAAGGTTGCCAATAATGATGACTTTATTAACTCCGCGCATGGTACCGTCCTTTTATTTATGAATAATTTAATGAATCGTGTTAATCATGATTTAATGGAGCCAGTTTGGTCCACCGCATATTAATACTATCAGTAATATGATTTTACTTTAACCAATTTTTGTTTAAATATCTAGAGGGCTTTGCGCTAGATGCGACAACTCTTGTCGCGATATATCTGTCAACTGGGTTTTATCTAATTTAAGATACGCCACTTGCTCTTTCGCCATCACAACTAGTTCATCGACGCCATCTACTGCTAGCATCTGACGTGACCAGTCCTGCATATTGATGTCTTTAGGAATAGTGACGGTCGTGCTTGATAAATAAGGTGGCTGCGCAATCGGTATAATAAGCAGCAAAGCGACACCTATAATGAGCGCCAATATACCCCACGCCAATAGATTAGGTTGATTCAATAAAAACCCGCCCATCGCCCCACCGACAAACGCACCAAAAAACTGGCTAGAAGAGTTTATACCCATTGCCGTGGCTTTATTTGCTACTGGAGCGCGCTTAGAAATCCACGAAGGAATGGTCGCCTCAATGAGATTGAAGCCCATAAAATACAATAATAAGCCGAGTATAATACCAACACCAACCTGACTGCCAAGTGCGAGTATGGCTAAAGCAGCTGTTATTAATGCCAACGCACCCAAAAATACCTGACGCATTTTTCTTTTCTTTTCGGCGATGATAATAAAAGGTATCGCAACAGCAAAACCGATCAACAACAACGGTAAATAAACCAGTCCCTGCTGACGTACCGACAGCCCCATCACTTCTGTCAATTGATGTGGCAAAATAACGAAGATTGCTGTCATAGTCAAATGTAGGGCAAAAATACCGATATGTAAGCGATTTAAGTCACCAATTTTTAACACGCTGGCCAATTGCTGACCAATCGATTTATTATCCAAATTATGCTTGAGTACTCGTAGCGGCGTTGGTACTACCAATAATAGTAGCATGGCTAAAACAGCAAACACGGCTGTAAGCCAAAACAATCCTGAAATACCAAGCGTACCAACCAACAGCGGACCAAAGGCAAAAGCAATCATGATCGAAGTAGCAATGGTCAAACCCATCATGGCCATGGCCTTAGTTCGCATCTCCTCACGAGTCACATCAGCCAGTAATGCCATCAACACAGCAGAAACCGCACCACTACCTGCCAACGCCCGACCGATAATAACCTCAAAAATATCTGTCGCATTGGCCGCGATGATACCGCCAACAGCAAACAAGACTAACCCTAAAAATATAATCGGTTTACGTGGAAATTTATCAGCAGCGAGGCTCATCGGTATTTGAAAAATAGCCTGCCCAAGCCCGTAGATACCAACGGCTAAACCAATCAAAAAAGGCGTCGCATGTACATAATTGTTTCCATATACCGAAAACACCGGCACAATCATAAATAGACCGACCATACGCAAAGCAAAAATACCACCAACGCCTAATATTGCTCGCCTTTCTACGCTATTCATACTTGCCTCACTGATTGATCGTTGGCGGGTTTTCGTATTGTATGTGCTGATATATTACTGCTGCTTTATAAAGGCATCCGCCTAAAAATCAAGCCCCTTAGTATAAGACATTCGCCATTGGGTTGCCGAGACTTTTGTTTTTTGTGTATATTAATCATCTCTCTACTTCGTCATAAATATGACGCCATATTTCTATGACCAAGTGCCTCTGCTAGGGCGTGTCCTCATTTTAAAAATGGAGATAAAAATAAGATAAATAGCAAACAAATAAAGTAGTGCAGATAACATCAAGATATTAGCAAGCTACTTAACACCGTTTGGCAAACACTTAGCCATTTTTAGCCCATTTAATATTTATTATTGTTCAGATTGATGACACGCCTCAGTCATCGCACCTTGAATAATGCTGCTGTCATAACAATAAAGTAAAACAGTACGGATATAAGCTGTATTGTATAGTTGAGTTCAAATAATTTCGATACAAGGAAACCGAGTGCAAGCTATACATTAGTATGGTCAGCGAGGATGACGATGTAGCGGATTTATATGGATTTGACTATATCTTAGACCACGACAACCAAACTGATACTTATCACGAACACTACTAGAAAGTGACACGGTTTAACTGAATATATAACAAACCACATCTATTACTGAGCAGATATTTCATCTAACTTTATTGACTGGTATAAACATGACGATAAAAAGTACCTAGATAA
>NZ_JBQSXG010000224.1:0-2963 GCF_052378005.1 Psychrobacter sp. AOP31-B2-9 | reverse complement strand
CAATCACCAAGACAGGTGTGGTTTGATTATTATCGTCAGGCTGCGTAATTAAAATCTCCCAAGTTTATGTGTACGGATTTGACGGCAGGGGTCAAAGTGCTTAATACTAACAGACGCTTTGTCTTAGGTCGCAACCTAAAAGATCTACCTAGCTTACACAAATTCAGCTCAGCACAACTCGGATTAGAAGGAGATATGGAGGTACAGATACCCAAGTCAATCAATCGTCTAAGAGTTAGAGGCTCTGGTAGTCGCTTCGTGCACGGTGGTGCAGCATTACAAGAGATTGTTATTCCACTTTTAAAGGTTAATAAAAAAAGACAAAGCGATATATCGGCAGTTGAGGTTGAGGTACTCCGTGGATCAAACTCAATCATTACTTCAAGTGAACTCAGTATTGGTCTATATCAGAATACTCCAGTAACAGATAAAGTACGACCTAGAATATTAAGGTTGGGGCTATATGCAGACTCTGGTGAGCTAATATCAGATACCCATGAGCTTACTTTTGACTATAGCTCTGAAAATGCGAGAAATAGAGAGCAACAGGTAACGTTACTCCTCACACGAGAGGCAGACGATTACAATAATCGAGAGGTACTGTTAAAGCTTGAGGAGAAGCTAAAGGACACGTCCCACTATACAGAATATAAGTCATTAAGTTACATGGTAAGACGCTCATTTGATAGTAATTTTGACTTTTAATATTTATAAGAAAAACGTTTAATATTTTGAAACCAAAGGAGAAAGTAATGAAGAAAGTGAGTTTGATCTTAGCTAGCTCTCTGATGATGCTTGGTGCATCTACACAAACAAATGCTCAAGCTTCAAAGTACGGTGTTACAGTAGATATGTGTGGATTTGATTACGATGAAGAAGACTTTTGTACTGATAAGCTTTTAAAAAGCTATGCTAAAGTTCTAAAAAATCGTGAAGCAAACTTTGATAATAATAAGATACTGTATATATTTGAAACCAGTGAGTCTGGTTATAATGGCAAAAAACCATATCGCTTGGTAGTCATTAATAAAGATACTAAAACTGTTTCTCCTTTGAGCTACTCTTTGTCAGACGCTAAGGACAGCCGTGGCAATCCAGTTACTATAAATAAAAAAGGTGAAACTATACATTTCGACTTTAGCCCCAAAACAGATAAATTTTGTTTTTCGGGTAATATCGACGCCTATAGAAACTCATACGGTTATGAAGATGGGCCTTTCTGTTTCAAGTATGATCGAGAGTATCAGAGCTTAGTTAGAGAGTATTAATTTTCGATACTACTTTAGAGACTAATAAGAAGTGTAATGTTATAAAGAAATAAGGCCTATATTAAACAGACCTCAGTCCTTTAGGTGCCTCTGTCTAAAGTTATTAGGGCAAGTAGCGACTAAAAGCATCTAAGAAATGATTTAGTTCGTAGCCTCTACCGCATTTAGGTTTCGTTCTAAGGGATTTAGGTTTGATTTTAAATCCTCTTAATAGATCGGAAATTTGCCGATCGGTAATTTTTTTACCATTATGGAATGTTGACCAGTGCATTTCTGGATCTTGGCATAAACTGCTTATTAAGTCTTTGGTTAAAATGCGATCGGTATCCTTTAGTTTGAATATGGTTTGGATATCCGATAATAGCTGCTCACTCAGACTTAGTTCGTCGTTCTCGATACCCGATATCTCGATACAGGCTCTGTAAGCCTGCTCTAGCCAGTTATCACCCAGTATCATAGCTATTTTTAGTAGGATTTCCCAATTGTCCTGCGCACGGTCGTTTATCGTAACAGGCAGTACTGGCTTAGCATCTTTTACTGCTTGCAGATTATCATTCGACCATCTAGCGAGTTTTGACTGAATACTGTTAGTGATATCTTCAGGTAAGTAACGCACTCGTTTTTTTGTCTCATGTTTCATTTTACGCTCTAGAGTGAGCGATATTGACCGATCTATCAATGTACCAGAGATTTTACCAATGCCTGAAATCGCTTTAGCGCAATAAACATTAAACGGCACTGGCTCATTATCATCACCAACACAGCGTATGATATATGCGTTATCGCGACTATGCCCAGCATTTAGTACACTTCGAATGCCCTCGTTATCGTTGATAAACGTGTCAATCTCATCGATGAACAAAGTCGGTTTATATTGTTCAATCGAACGAAATAAAGCAGAGCCAGTAATATTTGATGTTGATAATGGGCGTTTACTCATTCTGCTAATTAAAGTTAACAATGTGCTTTTACCACATCTCTTTTCTGGAGCATTTATCCATGCTATAGGTAGGATATGACTTGCAGGTATAACCCAAGTCATGAGTGTCCAGAGTGTAGTTGCTACTTTTACAGCGTCAGTACAGGCAATGTGATCATCTATTATCTGATATATTTGATCAGCTACTAAGGCAATATCTGTTACCGGTTCTGCGTATGGCTTAGTATCAACGACCAAACTATCAGAGGCCTCAGACTTCAATTTACCCCTAGCTTTCTTGACTAGCTTATCAAGTGATCGAACTGACATATTGTTGAGAGATTTCGCGGTTTCAGTTCGTTCTAGCTCATACTGCAGTTCTGATAATGTGGCAAGCCTATCGATAGTAGTCTGTGCTAAATCCGAGCTAATTTTTAAATCTTGTTGTGGTAAAATAACTGATGATGGCTGGTCAATGTCATCTGTAGTGGTTTTTAAGGGCCGGCCATCCTGCAAGATGGTTGGCTTTTCTATTAGATCGGCTAACTGTTCGTCAACTAGTTCAAAACAGGGGGGGGGATTATGTTTACTCATGATTATGCCTCCCCATCATTAGATGAAGAATGACTCTCTAGCCATGAGTTAACGTCTGATAAACGCCAAAGGCTAGCGCGACCTATTTTTATTGGAGCAGGAAATTTACCCTCATTTATGAGGTGATAGACGTGTTTAGCGGAAAATCCAGTGATGCCGCGCGAGGCGGGTCTGGCCGTAAC
>NZ_JBQSXG010000223.1:0-2973 GCF_052378005.1 Psychrobacter sp. AOP31-B2-9 | reverse complement strand
AGATAAGATTCAAGGCATTATCGGCGGCGACATGACCATCGAATCGCTACAAGACACCGCTACCTATGACAGCGACCAAAAGAACATGGGCTTTAGCGCTGATATTGATATAGCAGGCGGTGGTGCAGGCTCCAGTCTCTCGGTCAATGGTGGTAAGACTAATGTCAATGCAGACTATCAAGCCGTTGGTGAGCAGTCAGGTATCTTTACCGGGGATGGTGGTCTTGACCTTACCACCGAAGGCACAACCAATCTGATTGGCGGAGCGATCACCACGACTGACAAAGCGCTACAAGACGGATTAAACAACTATGTCAGTAAAGGTGGTATTACGACTCAAGACATAGAAAACACCACGAGTTATAAAGGCGATGCGATCTCTGTAGGTTTAAGTGTGGGTAAAGATAAAAACCCTAGCATGAATGGGCTTGGCTACGGCACAGATGGTGATAGTGATAGTAGTATCACTCGTGCAGGTATTACTGGAATAGCAGGCAATAGTGGTATCACGACTGACAACCGTGCTGAGTATGCGGGTGCGCTTGAGAATGTGTTTGATGCCAACCGAGTGAATGAGGAGCTTGGGGCGCAGACGCAGATTACGCAGGATTTTGGTAAAGAAGCTCCTAAAGCAGTGGCTGAGTTCTCACAAAATCAAATTGATGCTATAAAAGCTAATCCTGATTTAAGTATTGATGAAAAACGTGCCGCTATTGTCAAATGGGATGAAGGTGGCGTTTATCGCATTGCTGCTCATACAGCACTTGGTGCATTGGGTACGGGCAGTGTTGAGGGTGCATTATCCACAGGTGGCGTAGCTGCCGCTGCTCCAACGCTTAATAACTTGCAAGATAAGATAGCAGAGTCACTGATTGCAAGCGGTATGAGTGAGAGTATCGCTAAAGGGACGGCAAGCGGTGTGGTGAGTCTTGCGCTACTAGTCGCAGGTAGTGCTTCTGGACTTGATACGTCAAGTACGGTGACGGCGACTAATGTGGATGCTAATAATAGACAGTTGCATCCTGATCAAATTAAACTTTTAAAACTACATGCAGAAGACTATGCAAAAGAAAAAGGAATTACAAAAGAGGAAGCCTTAAAGATATTGGCTAGAGCCGCTGTCTACAATCTAGATGAAGATTGGTACAACGCATACAATGATAATCTAAGCCTAAATGAGATTATGCAGTTTGATGATGCCAATAAGTTTTTACAGGAAAGAAATGGCGTTCAAGCTTATAATATTTCTTTGGTTGAAAGATATAATAGACTTAATAATGATCATGGAATTGTAGTTGATGGAGGCGTGTTATCTGGATCTTTCAGAAATGATGACCCAAAATCATATACAGATTCTAGACTGTACCTAGATGAAATGTTAACTGATGCTGATTCAGTACAATTTGTATTAGATAACTTAGCTCTACAAAATCCTTATACTTATGGTAGAACGCCTGAAACAGCTGCTGAAGTTCAAAATGCTAAAGCTGAAGGCTCAAATCAAGGTGCAGGTAACTTGATATTAGCACCATGGGAGTTGGCTAAAGAAGGCATTGATAAACTTCAAGATCCATATGGTACTGTGATTGATGGGTTTAATAGTATAGAAAGTGCTATTAAAGCTATACCAAGTGTTCCAGAAAAAGCCAAACAAGCCTACGAGGATTTTACCTATATAGGTCTTGAAGATAATCTAGCTATTATGCAAGGTAAAGGGCTTGACGTTGCTAGAAATGATGCACAAAGTTCTACTGAACTAGGTATTGGTGTTGGTTTATCTGGATTTGGTACGGCCAGCACACTAGCAGCTCAAGCGGCAAGACCTAAAATATTTTTCATGGACAGCTTTACAGAAAGCGGCACTACAGTTCGTCATGGTACTAATAGCACTGCAATAGGAGACGATGGCAATACTATAAGAAACTATGAGAATGCAGCGAATACTGGCAACGGACATAACGTTATCGTTCACGGTCAGCTTGAGTACGATGAATTTGGTGGTACTCCAGTAATATCTTCAACTTCAACAGTCAAAGTTAATGGTGGAAGAGATGTTGAGATGCAGAGTATACCAATTAGTATAGAGCAAGTATCTGCAGCGGTAAGAAGTAACCCTGATTATAAAATAGGTGATCCTGTATGTTTCGGTTCATGCTGGAGTGGTTCAAGCGGCACTGCACAGGAATTAGCCAACGAATTAGGTGCTCGTGTTTTAGCACCTACTCGTCCAGTAGCTTGGAATAAAGATACAAATTCGTGGGTTCAAGATGAAGATTACTACTTTGAACGAGATGATATTAAGCCAGAATGGAAAATTTTTGAACCAGAATAGTAGGAGAAGTATATGAAAAAAGTGGCCCCTTTTTTAGAAATGGTGTATAGCGTCAACTCTTCTAAAGCACAACCAGAAGGATTCCCAAGCGTCAAAACTAAAGTGAATCAATTATCTGATACTAACGCTAACATTATCTATGAATATTTAATAAACGGTATAAAAGTAATTGAGTTTTTATCAAGTGAAAAAGATATCTGTGACCATAAAGTTTCTGTACCAACTAAAGTTTTTACTGATGGTTCGTATGTATGGACTATGATGATTCCTCATTTGGTGAAAAACTACAAAGTATTATTACCAAAAGAGTTTATTAATCATATAAAGAAACAGAATAAGTATGGAAATCAATATGATAAAAATAGTATAGAGCAAATACTAGAAAGTTTAAAAGGCAATAGAGTTAATGATTATGTGAAGTTTAGTGATAATGAATAACCAATATGCTGAACTGCTTCGACTTTATCGAGGCTGACTTGCTTGATTGAGCCACCAACGCTATCAGTGATACAGACACTGGTCTGACCGCTGGTGGTGATGTCAATATCTTATCCGCTGAGAACACCTCAAGCGAAAGCTCATTTAGTCAAACCAAAAAATCAGGGCTGTTTGGCACAAGCGGCGGAATGGGTTTCACTATT
>NZ_JBQSXG010000222.1:0-3013 GCF_052378005.1 Psychrobacter sp. AOP31-B2-9 | reverse complement strand
TTTTATTGAGTCAGACAAAGCTGCCTGACTCAAGCAATCAAGTCTCCGATATAGTCGGGGCGGTTCACTGGTGGGCGGGGCTAGGTGTCACTATACACCACCTGAAGACCCTTATAACGAAATGTATATCGTCAAAGATACTTTAGGTAATCCTGTAGAAGGGTTTGCCTATAAAATTGAGACCGATGAGGGTAAGGTGTATCGCGGGGTTACCAATGAAAAAGGTGAGACTATTCGTATTGGTACGGGACATAGAAAAGTTGATCTCACATTTAGCGAAAATTTTGATGAGGATGGTGAGTAATGGCTAATCCCACTAATCAGACCAAAGACTCTTTTGTGCCAAAAGAAGTAGACATCAAAACAGTGAATGTATTCTTTGATGGCACTAAGAATAATATGTTTAATACTGATGTATACGATGAAAACGAGCATTCTGACACCAGTAGTTATGCCAATGCTTATTCTAATATAGCTCATTTATTTAGCTATAGAAATGAAAATAACGGACAATTTTGGGTATATATAGAAGGTATTGGAACTCGTAGAGGTGACACTAACGATGAAGTAGCAGGTTATGCTACGGGTGTTGGTGTTACAGGTGTCGCTCAGCGGGCTGAACAAGCTTTTGATGCAATAGAGGAAGCAGTGGGAAACGCACCTTCCATAATTCACATTAATGTTTTTGGCTTTAGTCGTGGGGCGGCTACTGCCCGTCATTTTGTCCATTTAGCTAAATCAAGTGTTAAGCCATTCCCAAACTGGCAGCTTCCACGCACTAAAATACTTTTTAAATTTGTCGGAATATTTGATACGGTCTCTTCTGTTGGTGCAAATTTTAATAATGATGTAGAAGAGTTAAAGTTAGATTTTAGAGACCTTAGCACTACCGATAAAGCGTTTACTAAAGTCTTTCATATTATAGCAGCTGATGAATATCGATTAAACTTTTCAGTGACTAACATTAACTCAGCTATCCGTAGTGGCTTTGGGTACGAGGTAACCATAAATGGTGCTCACGCCGATGTTGGCGGTGCTTACAATAATTTAACCAGTGAGAGATACTCAACTTTAAGTAATCAGGAAAAAAACTGGTTAGTGGATAAGAATTTTTATACCTCAAATAAGGATGAGCTTAACTCACAATCAATGGGTAGAGGCCAATTCAACCATATCTTTACCCGTACAGGTATCAAAAATGATATACATAAAGTCTCATTGCAAATGATGGCAAGAATGTCAATCAAATATGGTAAGTTAGAATTTTCAACAGGTGAAAAAGGTTTATCTAACTATTACAATGAAGTTACAGGTGCTGTTAAAACACTAATGACCAATCTGCCTAGCGACGTTATTAATGCAGACCCGTGGAAAAATGGTGCAAAAAGAGGCAGACGCATCACAAAGACGCTACCAGAAAATGCGGCAACTAAAGCGTTAAGACATAATTATATTCATTGGTCTGCACAAAACGCAATAGGCTTTGAAGTTAGACTCAAAAGCGGTATTCCATGGAGACAACCAATTGATGGTTAACTTAATGATATTTAGCGAGAGTGCCCAATGATACGTAACTGGTCGACCACAACAAAGATTATAGCCATTATTATATTTGCGCTTTTATCCATGACATTTGCGTGGGCATATAAGGAAAAACAAATGAGAGATGATAAAGTAATCGAATGGGGCGCTAAAATATCAAATGCTAGATATACCTTGTATAAACAAGATAACTTTATCAATATGATAAGCACACAAAAATCGGATAAAATTCGCAGCTACAGCACCAGCTTTTATTTAAATGATGGCACTTGGTTACGATCACTTGATGGAGATATCGGTATTTGGGGTTATGGCAGTACGCCGTTAGGGGGAAATCCATTTGAGCAGCCACTACCTGATAAGGTTCGTGTTACTTATATTGATGATATAACCAATCAATACTATCAAGGCGAGCATGTGCTGCCCACTGATCAGATCTATGCGCTGATGACCAGCACGAGCAAAAGGGTAGAAGATAGTCGTGAAAAACCTGATCCAGACAGTGCTAACTACTATGGTATTGAGCTAGCCTTTGCGCCTGACGGCTGGGTCATTGTATTTCTCACAGGCTGGCCAGGACGTAAAGAGATTGCTTCTTTCCAAGCCACACCTATCGAGCCTGATCTAAAAACATTAGAGGGCCCTCCTGTATCGAGTGGCGATGAAATGCTTTATATGAGCTATGATGCTTATTTGCACACTAAAAGAACGGGGAAAGAGCACTACGCTACAGAATTTAAAAAGAACCATCCAGAAGGATACAAAAAATGGCAATCAGGTGACTGGACGATATCTTCCGACTGGTATAAGCAAATGCAAACCAAATATCCTTGGAATCTATCTGTAAGTATAGATAGTCAAGAATGGAATGGCGAATACTATGCTGAATTTGCTAATACCGAGCGCTTTGCGGTACTTGATGATCAGTTTGATAAATACAATAGCGCACTCAAAGCTGTACCTACTAAGATTAGAACATGGGCGACTGATCAAGAGTCAGGCGAGCGTACTGAGGTTGAAGTGCATCTATATCCTAGACCACAATGGTCAGCTCGCGGTACTAGCACTGCCTCTTATCAGCCTTACTACCAAGATCCTAATCTAAACCGCTTCTTCAAACACTTTAAAGAGTTATATCCCAATCGCTCCCTTGTAACGAATAGTCAGTCTGCAAATTCTGATGAGTTTGCAACACTAAAGATAAAATTTGACGAAGACTTAGTATTAGAAAGCGTCTATTTACAAAAAGGTAATCACAAAATACCTATAGAAGGTGCTTATCAGTTCTCTCGTGCGCCAATAGATCCTTATGACGGATTGTACTACGCTAAAAAAGGTTATCCGCAATTCATTACTGAACCTAAAGCAAAAGATCTAAGCGATCCTGCTTTTGTAGATATGGATTGAGCTTGTAATTAACCAAGAGCAGACACAGGCAAGCCCCTACCCAATACAACCTACCATTTAGAAT
>NZ_JBQSXG010000221.1:0-3017 GCF_052378005.1 Psychrobacter sp. AOP31-B2-9 | reverse complement strand
AAGTTTGCAGCGTCTCAATGCAGGCGAAGTAGTATTCGACGAAGATAGCATTAGTGGTGTTGGTGGTACAGAGTTATTGGTTGTAGCGGGCAGTCTAATAGATGATGGGCAGGTTTATCAACGAGGTAGTTGGATACGTTTGCCAGTAGGAGAGCAGTCGCAGATAAAGGCAGGGTTAGAAGGTGTTACGCTATATATTAAAACGGGACATTTAGAGCAAGTAATAGGTTTGTGATTGGTAATTGACCGAGCCACTTGGGTTTTCTATATTGGCGTTATAAATTTTCGATCGATATTCTTATCTATGATATTGATAAAAGCTGGCTATTATTACAATAGCCAGCTTTTTTGTGCTTAGAAGTTAGCTTTTACACTGACGACCATTTGGCGCTCTGGTCCCATCCAGCAGTTATTTGTATCATAACAAGAGCTGACATAGGTTTTATCAAACAGATTATTGACACTCGCACCCACAGTAAAGGTAGGGTTGACTTCGTAACTGCCGCCAACATCTACCAATGTCACACTTGGTAGCTCATCTGTGTTCTGTCTGTCGATTTGCATGCCACTTTCATAGCGAACCCCGGCATTAAGCGTTAGCTTGTCTGTGGCGTAGTAGTCTGCCCACAGCGTGGCTTTGTGTTTCGCTGTTTGCGCTGGCGTGTTACCGACCACTTCGGGGTTAATCTCTTCTTCGGTAATTTCAGCATCGGTATAGCTGTAACTCGCAGCGACATCTACCCAGTCATTGAGCATATGACTGCCTGAGACTTCAAATCCTTTAGATGCAATCTCACCGGTTTGGGTTTGATTTCTATAGTTAATGTAATCTGATACCACGACATTTTGCTGGTTGATATCAAATACCGCCAATGTTCCTTTGGTGCCGCCATCTGATGATTGATACTTAATACCAGCTTCTAGCTGATCGGCCGTCGTGGGTTCAAACGGCTCATTGGTCACGAAATTACTCCCAACGACTGGCTGGAACGATTGTGAGTAGCTCACAAACGGCGAGATGCCATTATCGAAATTATAAATAGCAGCAAGACGACCACTGGTCTCTGATGCGTCATTGTCAATTTCTTGGACACTATATATTACACCTTGAGAAGCTTTGGTCTGGTCGGTGAGGCTTTTGAATTTATCATGACGCAAACCTGCCACTACCGTCCAATCTTTCCATGTCATCTCATCTTGAACATAAAAACCAAGCTGGCTTTGTTCGATGTCCTCATACTGACTGTAGACATCTAATGGTAGGGTGTTGGCATTGATTTGCGAAAAATCTGGATTGGACAAATCAAGGTTTGGTGTACCATCTGCACCAGCATCATAGTAATCAGCAGTGCTATCTGTCTCTTGATACTCAACACCAAACAATAAGTTATGAGAAGTATTTGCCGTATCGAATTGATAAGCCAACTGGTTGTCTGTGGTCCAGTTTTTCATGCTTTCATCGGTGGTGTAAGCCACACGGTTCAGTATCGTGTCACTACCGCTGACATACCCACCTGAGTTGTACATATTACGCTGCTCTGCTTCAGAGTCGGTGTAGCGCAGTATGTGTTTGAAGGTTAACTGATCATTGATATCCCAGTTTACAGTGACACTCGGCATGAATACTTCTTTGCTAAACTTATTCCATTCGTCGCCTGCATAGGCATCGCTATCTAACTTGCCATAGCTGGCGTTATAGACGGTACCGACTGAAGGCAGTGGGGTAGAGGGTACCATGTTTGGGTCATCTTGATAAAAGAGGTTAGCAAGTACCGACACGTCATCTGTCGCTTGCCATTCAAGCGATGGATTAATCAGCGTGCGCTCTTCTTCTGTGGTTTGCATTTGTCCGTCTTTTTTGCGCTTTAATGCCACAAAACGATAGTTCAAGCTGTCTGTGAGCGCTCCGGTTGTATCGATGCCTACTTCTTTTAGGTCTTGGTTACCCAGTCGTAGTTGCACTTCCGTTTCTTGGGTGCTTTGAGGTGTTTTGGCAATTTGGTTGACCATGCCACCAGGTGCTGTATAACCATACAGTGAAGAGGCCGAGCCTTTGACCACTTCTACCGCTTCTGTTGCATAGACATCGACTTGTGGCATGAGGTTCCAAGCCCCATCGTAAGGCAGTCTTAGACCGTCATAAAAATTCGATAAAGTCTTAAAACCACGAACTCTGTTTTCATCAAAGATAGTCACTGTACCGCGACTCTCAGAGCTGACACCTGGCTCATAACGTAGCGCAGCACTGACACTGTCCGCTTGGCGTTTTTGTAGCAGGTCTTGATCGATTCTGGTATAGCTCATTGGTGCATCTTCAGGGTCTAATGCAGTTTTTGTACCTGTGCTCCGGTAGCTATCGGCATAGACGGTGATGGCATCTAAAGTAGTCGATGGGATCGCTGTCTCAGCGTTCTCTGTTTCGGACGTACTTAGCGAGTCTTCGGTATAGGTAGTTTCAGCATAAGCCAGCTGACTGATACTCATGATCAAGCCAATCTGTACTGCTACGGTAAGGTGTTTTTTTCGGATAGATTCAGAGGCTAACTGGAGTCGCATCATATGTCCTGTTAAATATTATTCATGAAATGGAATGTCTTTAATCTAGATGATTGAATATTAGAAAGAATAATAGCACTAATGATTACTATTATCATTAAAAAATTACAGTGAGAGAGTTCTGAGAAAGGTACAACATGACAAGCTATGATCTCGTTTGGTTTTCTTATACTAGTTCGTATTTGGTATTCAACACGCCCTAACATTGCCCCGATGTTATTTAAATTTGACTACATAAACAGTGGTCTTTAAATAAGTTTTCTCGTATGATACAGCCGATATTATTTTAATAGATTTATGTTGCTAATTAGGGCGTATTCTAGGCAGTCAGAGAATATTCAGGGTCATATTTATGAGTAGAGAAAGCAATCAGTCAATCAATCAGTAATAGCCATCGCTATTTTACAGTATGGCGTTGGCATTTTTATGCGGGCATGTTTGTCGCGCCTTTTTTAATCGTT
>NZ_JBQSXG010000220.1:0-3019 GCF_052378005.1 Psychrobacter sp. AOP31-B2-9 | reverse complement strand
TGCTTTAAACGTCCAACAGATCCTAATTACTAAGGGAAGCCGTCTTAACGGTAAGATTTCAGTGCTAATTTTGGTGTAAATGGTGCAATAAAGCGCAAAGATTGTTATATTTACAGGTTATTTATCTTTTTATATTATTTTACCTTTTACAATGTCGGTCGCTATTATTATAAGCGGTTATCGGTCGTTTACATTCACCGTATTTTTGCACCGTTTTTGTTGTTTATTTAATTGAGTTCACATCCTTATGTCACAAGCCCAGATTGATACACTTGCCTCACTGTTTAATGATGCCGTTCAGACTTTACAAGCAGATGGTACATTACCAAGCGATTGGCAAAATAACAGTCAAATCACGCGTACCAAAGACCTAAGCCATGGTGATTTTGCCAGTAATATCGCACTTACTGCCGCAAAAGCCGCCAAGGCCAACCCGCGCCAACTTGCCGAAAAAATCGTTAATGCCTTGCCTGAAAACCAAGATATCCGCCAAGTAGAAATCGCAGGGCCGGGTTTTATTAATGTCTTTTTAAATGCTGAAGCGAAGTTTGCCGTATTAGACGATATTTTTAACTTGCAAGACCGTTTTGGTTTGAGCAATCAGTTTGCAGGGCAAAAAATACAAGTTGAGTTTGTCTCTGCCAACCCAACGTCTAGCTTGCATGTTGGTCATGGGCGTGGTGCGGCATTTGGCATGAGCGTGTCAAACTTGCTAGAAGCGATCGGTTATGACGTCACGCGTGAGTATTATGTCAATGACGCTGGTCGTCAAATGGACATCTTAGCAACCAGTACCTATTTGCGTTATTTAGCAGCAAATGGCGAGCAAGTGACTTTTCCTGTCAACGGCTATCAAGGCGACTATGTCAGTGATATTGCCAAAACGCTAAAAGTGCAACATGCTGATAGCTATGTTCATAGCTTTACAGACGTTGCCAAAGACGTGCCTGCAGATGCCGAGTTTGAGATAAACGCAGATGGTGAAAAAGTACTGCTGTCAGGTGATAAAGAAGCGCATATCGATGGGCTGATTGCCAATAGTAAGACTTTGCTTGGTGATGGCTATGAGTTGTTTTTAAATGCAGCGTTGAGTAGTATTTTGGCCGATATCAAAGATGACTTAAATGACTTTGGCGTGAGCTATGAATGCTGGTTCAGCGAAAAGTCGATTGATGCTGAGATTGAGCCGGCTCTACAAGTATTAGACGAAAAAGGCTATCTGTACGAAAAAGACGGCAATATCTGGTTTAAATCGACCGACTTCGGTGACGAAAAAGACCGTGTGGTACGCCGCGCTAATGGTCAGTCTACTTATTTTGCTTCTGACATTGCTTATCATAAAAACAAATTTGATCGTGGTTTTGATAAAGTCGTCAATGTCTGGGGCGCTGATCACCATGGCTATGTTCCACGTGTCAAAGCAGCACTACTTGCCTTGGGTATCGATGCAGAAAAACTTGATGTGGTGCTGGTACAGTTTGTCGCGTTATGGCGTGGTAGTGAAAAAGTACAAATGTCCTCGCGTTCAGGTCAGTTTGTCACCCTGCGTGATTTACGAAACGAAGTTGGCAATGATGCCGCGCGTTTTTATTATGTGGCCCGTAAGCCTGAAGTGCATATTGACTTTGATTTGGAGCTTGCTAAATCACAAAGCAAAGACAATCAGGTGTATTACATTCAATATGCGCATGCCCGTGTTTGCCGCGTACTAGAAAAACTGGCTACCTATGATTTAACAGTAGATGATGCCGTTGGTCTGGCGCATCAGAATCTGCTTAGTGCGCCCAATGAAGACGAGTTGATTAAACTACTAGCAGGGTATCCAGCGACACTATTACGAGCAGCAACTGGCTATGAGCCCCATGTATTGACCAATTATCTGAAAGAGCTGGCAGCGCTATTTCACGGTTGGTATGATACCAACCGTATTTTACCATTGAGCCTAACGTCAGGTGAGACACCGAGTCAAGATGAGATAGATTTGATGCAAGCTCGTCTGCGTTTGTCTAAAGCTGTTCGTCAAGTATTGGTTAATGGGCTTAGTTTATTAGGATTGTCTGCGCCGTCTAGCATGTAGTAGTTTTTTACATAGAAAAATCTCTAGTTTGTAGAGTGAGTATAGATGGTTGATAGCAATAATTTAATAATGATAGATAGATTCAGTAGGGAGAACCAGATCCATGCTAGCCAAAAAACCTAAAGGCGCGACTGAAAAGCGCAAAACAAGTAGTGTATCAGGCTTATTATGGATGTTCGTTGGGGCCGTATTGACCCTTATGATCGGTGTGTTTATATACTTGTCACCATTGTTTGATTTTAGTCCGACCGATAGCAGCGCCGAAAACGAGCAAGATCGTCAGGTACAGCCACGAGTTGAGACTGATACTGATAATGGCGATTATGAGTTTTATGATATTTTGCCAAATCAAGAGATGGCCACCATACCTGATGAAGATTTTGGTGAGATAAATAATGATCGCATAGGAGGTGTCGATGCTTTTGAGCCCGATATCGTGGTCACACAGCCTACTAATTCGTCAGCCAGTGGTAGTGACGATGAGGGTAATTTAGGTATTTCTGAAAATACGGTGATTGAACCTAGTAATGGCAATAACGCTGCCAATAGCGATATCGTTGTTGTCGAAGAAAATGCGACTTATGATAGCGCGACATCGGTCAGCAGCACAGATAACTCTGACAGTAATGCAGGTACTGCCAACGTTCAAGCTGCCACACCTGCTGCCACTTATATATTGCAAATAAACAGTTTCGGTGATGCTGATGAAGCAGATCGCCGCCGCGCACAAGTGCTGATGGCAGGAGTAGATGCTCGTGTGGTCAAAAACACAACGGGTAATGGCGAGCCTATTTATCAAGTAATCTCTCGGCCAATGAGCAACCGTCAAACGGTGGCTAGCGCTCAGCAGCGATTACAGAATAATGGTATTGATTCTATCATCGTAGAGCAGCGTCGTTAGGTGCAGTTACTAGTAATGGTTTATTCAAAAAAGCGTCGTTA
>NZ_JBQSXG010000219.1:0-3049 GCF_052378005.1 Psychrobacter sp. AOP31-B2-9 | reverse complement strand
ACTAAAACTCACCACTGTACCGCCAAGTAATAATGTTAGCAGTACATGGTGAATCTGTTTATCACTTAAGCCGTGATCGCTCATAAGTGCTTTTTTTGTGGAAGCTTTATCTATACAGATTTCGCTTGTAGGAGTTTTACTCATTCAATAATAGCGCCATGTCATAAATACCTAAAACCCTCTAGCCTTATCTGATGTCACAGTATAAAAGATATTAAAAGCACTGTTGGCACCCGTCTTGATAACCTTACCATCTACCACTGCGCTGGCTTCAAAATTTACACCACCACCTGCGTGCTCGCCGCTAACAATATTCGGCAACGTCAATGAGTTTATGACTACTTTTTTATTGGTGACAGGAATATTAGATTTGGTTAATTTCGTACCGCGTGGTTTTACCACTGTTCCTGCTGCTAAATCTTTAGCCACATCATCATAAATAATATCAAAGCTTAACAATTGAGCCTGATCCAGTTTTGCCTGTCCATTTACCACAGGAATACCCACAAGAGACTTACTACCACGATGAATCATTCTATTATCCATCACACTCCCATCGTCACGCTTTCTCCCTTCAGCAGCCACAGAGCTGGTACGGTTGATTATCATAACTTTGTATCCTGGGACTGCAACATCTCTTTCTCCATCAAAAATATCTGCCATCAATTCTTGTGCATTTTGTGCGTTATTGACAACAATCCGAGCAGAAGTTTCAGAAACTGGATAATCTTGGCCATCAATAGTCAAATAATGAATATCGGCATAGTTGCTTTTTGTTTGCATGATAGTAGAAGTCACAGAGTGAGTCGGCGGTATAGCATCTTTACTCGATAACGACGTTGTATTTTGACAACCGGCAATCCCTAAAGATAGAAGGGCAATAGCTAGTACAGAATGCTTAGATAATAAGAAACTCTTGCCTAAATTTGCTTGCATTGAATACGACATAATGGACTCTCATAATATAAATTTTGATAAATTTGATAACATTAAAAATGTAATATTGATAATGATTATCATTTGTATTATATTTACTGAATTATAACATTTTGTCAATATTCATTAATCACTCATTCTTATGCGTGATGAAATAGCAATAAAAATGCGATAAATGAGTTTATATTTAAAAAGGGAAATCATGTCAGTATTTGAGAGGTATCTGTCAATAATAACGATTATAACTATAGGAACAGTCATGTCGCCAAGTTATGCCCAACCTGACTTGACCACGCCTGTAGACATGAGTTTATTGCATGCCAAAGACACTGGCTATCACTTTGTATATCATGACTTTAGTGCACCTGCACCCCAATCATCCTTGTTTAGAGAAGATAGTTCAACTACCATAAAATCTTATGCCAGTCCTCGTCATTACCGAGTATGGTTGGCTATTCCCAAGCAGTATATCAATCAGCAGACGACTAATAATGCCGTCAAACCCTCTACCAGCGTGCTATATATACTCGATGGAAATGCCGCCATTGGTGACTTAACAAAAGACACCATGCTCTCATTATCAAATGCTACGCCAAAAAATAATGCACCTGCTTTGGTTTTTATTGGTTATCAAACGCCTTACCGCTTCGATGTCGATGCCAGAGCATATGATTACACACCACCATTATTGACTCAGACAGAGCAACGAAATGTGTTTCAAGAAAAAGGGAGAGAACGGTTAAATGGCGGTGCTGAAGATTTTTCTAAACTGATTGAACAAAAAATCAAGCCATGGGTATATCTGCAATTGGGGGAAAAACCAGACCAAGAGGGACTTTGGGGGCATTCTTATGGTGGCTTGTTCGTATTGTATAATTTGTTAGAGCATCCAGAATCTTACCAACAGTATTTCAGTGCAGATCCTTCGCTATGGTGGCAAGATGGTGAAATGTTGAGATATTGGAAGGCATATCAAAGCTCACCTGAAGCGCAGCGTTCAGATATCTATGAAAACAAACGGCTCAGACTGACTTTTAGTCAGGCAGCAGAGCAACAGTCCAAGATAGAGAAGCATCGAAATCATTCAGCGATGGCTCCCAATACGCCAAACAAACAAGATTTTGCTGAGCAGCTCTGTCACGACTTTCAGCAAAACTGTCGCTATCAATTCTATGTTCAATCTCATGGAGAGCTTTTTAAAACCTCTCTATTAGACAGTTTACAAAGATTTTAAAACATCAATAAATAAGAAAAGTCTATACCCATCACCCTGTCGTATATCCATGCTATTTAACATCGACTCTACACAAAATGGGTATATTACTCCGCATCATCCAATAGCTTGTTAAATGTGTCTACCATTGCATCATCTATGATATTGTCTTCTACATAGTTTATTATCTGTTCTATCGTGGTTAGATCCATCGCTTGAATGCCGAGGTCAGCTAGTTGCTTATTGATAGACTCTAAGCTCTCATTTTCTTCAGAATCGTCTAATAAATGCTCTTCGAACCTTCCTCTGACGAACCAATACATTTTTTCTAGTAGAGTCTCTTGTTTGGTCAGAGTAGAATATCCATCACCATAAATAAATAGATTAAAATGATAAGCCATTTTTATATCATTAATGAGAAAATTACGCTGGCACTCTAATGTATAGGCTTGAATATCTTTATTTTCAGCACCTTCTTTATCTGTAGCCTCTTCATCATATTCAATAACCTCTTCTATCAGCTCACCTAGTATTTGATAGTCGCCTGTTTTGATTTTATGGTTATAAATGATACAAGCATCGGAGATTGCATCAAAAATAATGGCGCTGATATCTAACGTGTTATCATCAATGTCGTAGAAACTTTTTAGTGCTGGTAAAAACTCAGTCAGCTTATCTTCGGGCACTTGTGTTAGACACTGCTGCTCATATATTTTAATCATGTCTTCAGGTGCATAAGTATTAGCAGTATTAGTTTCATTCCTACCAGTAGGCTGTAAAGGTAAAAAGTTATACGGGTTATCATTGGTCATTCAGAACGGCCTTTTTATTTAGATTAGCGTTATTAGATACTTGTTCGGCATCTATAGAGCTATTGTTTCTTATTCAGACAATTTTAGA
>NZ_JBQSXG010000218.1:0-3061 GCF_052378005.1 Psychrobacter sp. AOP31-B2-9 | reverse complement strand
ATATAGTCAATAACATCATTCATCTCGCTATTCATAAGGTGAATTCCAATAAGACTATTATGAAAGTTTACTGAGCAAAGCTGAAGAGGGTAAAGGTCACTTTGCGACAACCGATGACGTTTGGTTTTTTAGTCTATTTAATGGTTTGCTAAGATGGGGTCTGAGACTAAGCGCCATAAGGATAGGCGCTTATTTTGAGAAAGAATAGCGGTTTTTTCTAAACGTAAGGCGACATTCACGTGTGCCGATTCGTGAGAGGTTTTGTGTGTTTAATGGCGACTAAACATCGTTGTTATGATGATTGTTATAACGACCCCACCAAGAGATAAACGATACCAAGACAGCACCTAATACCATCAGTCCCAGTGTTGTGAGCCAATGCGCACCTGTAGGGTAGTGCCATGGCATCACATTGACGACGGTCTCACTATCAAGTGTGTTTAAGGCATCTACTTTCCATGGCCATATCTTCACCAAGGATCCTGCGATAAAGCCTGTGAGCAGTGCCAACATTGCTTGATAATAGCGAGATAGCAGCCATTTGAGTGCGTGGGTAAATAGTAGTAGTCCAGTGAGCATTCCTGCCATAACTGTGAAAATGGCTGTGAAATTAAGGGTGTGTACCGCTTCTAATACAGCGTCATAAGCACCTAGTAATAAGAGGATAAAGGAGCCGGATATCCCTGGTAATATCATGGCACAAATCGCAATTGCTCCTGCAAAAAACAAATAAGCTAAGCTTGGTGTGGTGGATAGCAACGGCAAACTGCTAATAACCACAGCACTAACGAGACCTGCTGCAAACAGCAGCGCTCGGCTTATATTCCATCGTTTAATCTCGCTTAATAATATAAAGATGGTGGCGACGACCAGTCCAAAAAAGAACGACCAAATTAGTAACGGCTGGTTATCTAATAGGTGCTTGATAATGCCTGCTAAAGTGGCAAAACTGGTGGCGATACCGAGCAACAAGCATAATAAAAATGTCGCATCAACCTGCCGCCACACAGCAAACAGGCCCTTGACACCACCTTCTTGTCGGAATATCTGCCACAGATTGGGACCGATGCTACCGAGAGCGTTAATCAGACGCTCATAAACGCCAGCAATCAGTGCGATGGTACCGCCAGAGACGCCAGGCACGATATCCGCTGCGCCCATCGCTATTCCTTTGATATACACACCTAACAGTGCTTTTGGACTATCGGTAGCAGTCGCATGGGTATCCAATGGCTGAGAGGCTGACGACTCGCTTGGTCGCGGTGATGGTGATGCCGTCATGGACAATCCTTGATTATTTTGAAATAAGTGTTGGTGATAAAAAGTAAGCGTGGGGAGTAGATAGCCATAGTTGTGTTCAAGCTATAAATCTAAAGATAAAGCTATTAGAATATTGGTTTGAACGATAGCAACACAGCACGAAAGCCAGATTAATGATAAAACATTAACCTAGCTTTTTATATGAATGTGAGCGTGATTGTAAGCATTTGGCATTTATTCAGCAGGAGCAAGTGCTGGATAGCCAAGCGCATAAAGCGTGCCTTCAAGTCCAGTCACATTGATAGCAGAATCGGCACGTGCTTGGACAATAGGTTTGGCATGATAGGCAACACCTAAATCAGCGATGGCCATCATTGGTAAATCATTCGCACCATCACCAATACAGACAACTTGCGACATATCTATGCCTAAACGCTCTGCTGTGTGTTCGACGATCGCCGCTTTTTTGGCACCATTTACGATAGGCAACTGAACATGACCAGTGACTTTACCTTCTTCAATATCTAAGAAGTTTGCATGTACTTCATCAATCCCCAATTGCTCTGCGATATAACGGGCAAAATAAGTAAAGCCACCTGATACCAATACCGTGTGATAGCCCAAAGTTTTGAGTGCACTGATGGTGGTACGAGCACCTGGTGATATTGTTAAGTGGTTACAGATATTATCGAGCACGTCAGTTGGGATGTTTTTTAACAACGCCACACGTTGGGCAAAAGATTCGTCAAAATCGATTTCGCCGCGCATTGCTGATTCGGTGATGGCAGCGACTTTGTCACCGATACCTGCCGTTTTGGCTAGTTCGACGATGACTTCTTGCTCGATTAAAGTAGAATCCATATCAAAACAGGCAAGCTTATGGGTACGTAGCATATGACCGACGGATAAAATATGACAGTCGACGACATCTACGTTATCTGCGCTATCGGCACTGCGAGTGTTTTTATATTCTTCAGCCAAATCATGACGTAAACGTGCGGTCAGCTGATCGTCAATGATATGAGCGGCGGCGGTTTTTTTGGCAGGGTGCATTAATGTGTCAGTGACTGGTACTAGCAGATAGCGAAATACTTGTGACTGCGTAAATGGTAAACGCTGTGCATTTTTTGCTGTTGGCTCTATGTCAGAAACACTAATATTGACAAAGCTTGCATCGCTGTCTTCAGCAACAGTGACCAGATGCCAGTTTGGCTGCTCATCGACCCATGATTGCACATATTGATGAATATCAAGGGTTGATATTTTAGTCGGTAGCACCACAATCAGGGCGAAAACAGGTAGTGACTGTAACGCGTCAAAGTCATGTAAATTGGTATCGCTAGGTAAGAGAGACGCAATAGAATCAACGGCTTGTTGCCATGCTTTGCTGTCTTTTGGTAACGAATAAGATGTATTGTTTGGCATGGCTCAATTGTCCCTTGTATGCTCATATAAGATTGGGAATAATAGCAGTTTTCCTTGGCAGCGCCTATAGAGGACACGCAAAGTATTAAGGTGTCTGGAAAACGGCTGTAATAGATAAAGAAGCATTTAAAATTGAATGCTATTATCATAAAATTATAAAGCTGCTAACGCTATAAGACTGGTTATGGTGATATAGTAGAGAGGATAGCGGACTGTATTCATGATAAAGTTATCAGTCATAGCTCGTTCAGTATGCACCAGTTTATTAACGTATCATTTATAACGAACATTTTATGCCTGTGTCCGTTATAAATATGTATGCTGCATCATTTTTTAAAATTAGCCAAAAAATGAGCGATAGCCTTGTTTTTTAATT
>NZ_JBQSXG010000217.1:0-3160 GCF_052378005.1 Psychrobacter sp. AOP31-B2-9 | reverse complement strand
ATCATTTAGGTATGTACGGATAGGACGTTCTTTATTAAAAAAAGCAGGATCTTTTTTAATGCGTCCAACCATTTCATCAACTTATACCTCAACGGAGCCACTTCAACCCCTTATCATTAGTCTATACCTAAAACATAAAACCTTTAAATAATAATTTATCTATCATTAGACTTGTATCTGATATTAAATGATAGCAATCTCTTGCTGTTATCAATGAACATTAATTATTAAGTCTAAGTAATAGAGGTAGCGTTATGACCGTTCGTATTTATGTGAGAGCCAGCACTAAGGATCAAGACGCTACCAGAGCATTAGCTGATTTGGTGGCTTTCAGTACAAGTTATGATGATAAACCCCACTCTCAACTTGAAATAAGCAACTCAAACTGAAGTGGGGGATTACCTAACTGTTTATTGATTACAAAGCAGAAGTTATGAGCCAAGATTTTACGCATAAATCTGTGGGATAAATGCCATAAATCTCTCGCTCTCACCTTTTGCATATTAAACCGCTGTGATAACTGACCAATCACCGTCTCAATATTGCGACGAGCATTTTTAAGACGATTAAGTACACTGATTGGTCGTTTATCGGGCATATTTTTTCTAAGCGGTGTTTGCAAATCAACACATCGCTTAAAGCAATACTCAGATAAATCAGGGCTAATATAGCCCATATCTGCACCTAACAAGCCTTTGATATTATCAAGCATATCAGGTGCCACTAATCTTTCATCTATTCTGGCAGAGGCAAAGGTAAAATTGGTTATCATGCCCGATAGATTAATGAGTAAATGTCCTTCAAAGCCGAAATATTTTTGTTGCTTTGAGGCGCAGTAACTATAACTACCTTCGTATTTGAAGGTTTTATACCGATACGCTCTGGCATATTGGCATACAGGAATGGGAAAGCCATCGATAAAATGAATGTTGTCTTGTCCATACTGTTTAACGATATGCTGTTGTATCAAAATTTTTACCTGTAACAAATTGACGCACTGCTTGGCAAAGTTGGGATATGAGCCTATTTGTGGAAACCATGTTTGCCAATGCTGTTTAAAATACTGATGGATTTGTGAGTCGGTGTCCATCTGTAAAAACTCACCCACTATCTCCATGGTAATAATTTCACTGTCGGTTAGCTTTGGTGCATATCCGCCTTGTCTTAGCCGGTTTGTTACAATCTTTTTGTAGTAGTCATCTACCATTAGATAGATTTTAATGATAAATTCGTCGATGGGCATGGCTTGTTCTCTAATCTTTTTGGTCATTGATTAAAGTTTAAGTTCATGCCTTTTTTGTTTCAACCCCGCTTAAAAGTGTTGAGAGTGGGGTATTAATATGTTAAATTTTATTAATAAAATTGCATATCTCTACTATATCATTACACTATGGAGCAAGTTCTATTTAATCATAAAACTTATAATCAATCATAAAAACAGAGGGGCTCACAGTGACCATAAAACACATCGAACATCTGATTATCGGCTTTGGCAAAGCAGGTAAAACTCTGGCACAAGCTTTAGCCAAGACAGGCAAATCCGTGATTTTAGTGGAGCAGTCCGCTACCATGTATGGTGGTACCTGTATCAATATTGGCTGTATTCCCTCAAAAAAATTAGCCTTCTTAGCTTATGGTCATGACGTACAACCATCACTTGCTCAAGCAGTTAGCAAAAAGAACGATTTAATTGATAAACTTAATCATGCCAACTTTGAGAAAGTTGATAGTCTAGATAATGCCGAAGTGATTACAGGCAAAGCCAGTTTTATTGATAATAAAACCGTGCAGGTCGTCACCGATACTGACACATTGACCATCACTGCTGATTATATTTACATCAATACAGGGGCGTATAACTGGCAGCCGCCGATTGATGGGTTAAAAGACAGCAAATTTGCCTACGACAGCACCCGTATCATGCAACTAACCGATTTACCAAAACAGCTCGTTATTATTGGTGGTGGCTATATCGGGCTAGAGTTTGCCTTTATTTTTGCAGGGTTTGGCAGTGAAGTGACGATTTTAGAAACAGGCGATACCTTTTTACCACGAGAAGATGAAGATATCACCAAAACTTTACTCGCTATCATGGCAAAACAGCATATTACAGTCAAAACTAATCAGCAAATCAAAAAAATAAGCGATAGTGGACAGCAAGCCACAATTACCACCGCTGATAGCGAACTGCATGCCGATGCGATTTTGGTTGCTACAGGCCGCAGAGCCAATACCGAAGGGCTAAACCTTGAAAAAGCGGGCATTGAGCTTACCGATAAAGGTTATATTGCTGTCAATGAAAAATTACAAACCAACGTGCCGAATATCTATGCGATGGGCGATGTGGCAGGCAGCCCCCAATTTACCTATATTTCGCTCGATGATTATCGTGTAGTTAAAAGCCAAGTATTGGGCGATGGCAGTTACACCACCAAAGACCGTACTTTCCCTTATGCGGTGTTTGTCAATCCGCCACTTGCTAATGTCGGTATGACCGCAAAAATGGCAAAAGATAAAGGTTATGACATTAAAACCGCCACACTAGATGCAGCAACTATTCCTAAAGCCAATATCTTAGAACAAGCTGATGGGCTGCTTAAGGCCGTAGTAGATGCTAAAACTGATAAAATCTTGGGTGTGCAACTGTTGTGTGCCGAGTCGCATGAATTGATTAACTTTATGGATTTAGCAATCCGTCAAGGCTTAACCTACCAGCAGGTGCGTGATCATATTTTTACCCACCCTAGTATGAGTGAAGCATTGAATGATTTGTTTGCTGCTATCAACTAACTGTTTTATAGCGAGGTTAGACGTTGCTTATAACGGCTAACCTCATTTACTTTCAATATTCACTCACTTTATATCCGCTTAGTTAAAACTTAAAAATTCTTCTGCACTTGTTGGATGAATGGTAAATGTCTCTTCTAAATCTGCTTTAGTAATACCAACTTTCATTGCCAAAGCAAATCCTTGTAAAATTTCATCCACATCTGACCCGACGGCATGAATGCCCACCACGGTCTCATCGCGACCTGCACAGACAATTTTAACTGTCGATGATGTTATATCATCGTGTGCAACCGCACGAAACATGGGCATAAATTTATTAGTGTAAGTTTTTACATTTACTTGACCATGGGCTTTAATCGCCGCTGACTCA
>NZ_JBQSXG010000216.1:0-3285 GCF_052378005.1 Psychrobacter sp. AOP31-B2-9 | reverse complement strand
CTAACCGTGGTTGATTTAAGGTGATGATATAAGATTCTCTTATCAACATCACTTTATTTATAAGGATGTTTGACAATCAAAATATTATCTAACGTATCATTTGCACAACAACGTGTTGATTGTTGATGCTGACTTAATACTTTTATAATAATGAAAATAGAATTTGGTTTAGAAAATTTTATGTATAGTTGGTTTAAGTAAGATGAAAGCTTTTACTTTATATCATCATGATGTCTAACTATATCGATAAACACTAATAAATAGGGGCGTTATATTATGGATATTACCAGTCATTTGACTAGAACAGTGAGCCCAGCAGTACTAGAAGATGACCATAGTCCAGCTAAGAAAAATTTACTTGAACAGTTTTATGCTATTTTTGCGGCTCGCTTAGCGGACAGTAGTACTTATAACCGTTTTGCCGATGAAAATATCGCTCGTGATGACCAAGCATTTTATGACCGTGTATGGACCGATGGCTCACAACGTGATCAAATTGCTCGTGAGTTGGCGGGTAAGCATGATGTCGATGCGACAGCCTCTCGTGGATTGATTGCGATGGCCGCACCACTTGCCTTTTATGAAATCAAAAGTTTGGCAGGTAGTACGCCTGTGCCGCAATTTTTGAGTGATAATCTTGCCAGCTACCAACACCATATACCTGCATGGGCAAGCACTGTATTACTGGGAACTATATCAGCTAGCACAGCGGCAGTTGAAGAACCTCTTGCTGATACGGTCAGTACCACTACAGCACCACAGCCACAGCAAGAAGAGCAACAAGGTGGGTTTTTGAAAGCACTATTGCCAATCATTGGTTTGATTATTTTGAGTGCATTGGCTTGGGCGTTACTGCGTGGTTGCCAAGAAAACCCTGAGCCTGTTGCCACGCCAGCCATGTCACAACAGATAGCAGGTGCAAGTAATGTAGAAGCGGCTTCATTACGTGTGGCCACAGATGAAAACAGTGAATTGTATGCTTGTCGTATGAGTGTGGGCGATGAAACGCTACAGACCAACGTAATGGCTGCGCTCACTGCTGCATTTGGTGATGAAGCCAATAAGTGTCGTGCTGATGTTGATGATCATTTTACGGTAGACATGCCAGTAGCAGCTCAGCTTACGACTGTTTTGCCTATTCTAAAAAGTGTACCAAATGCTAGTATGATTATTGAAGGTGACACTATCACTGTCAATACGTCTGATGCGTTAGCATTGGACAAGCTAATAGCTGACTTAAAAGCAGCGGCGCCAGCGATGAAAGTGCAGGCTGAGAGGCCATTAGACTTAAAAGATGAGATAGAGAGTAGTTTGTTCGCTGCAACTAATGCGATGAAAAATCTTGGTGACAATCCAGATCCAAGTGATGTGGCTCGTGCATTAAGTGTTCAGATTATTAATTTTTCCGTAGATGACGCAACGCTGCCGGAGGTAAATAAAGAGTTACTTGATCAGGCCACCAAAATTATCGCCGAAGTGCCAGATATCAAGCTGATGATTATCGGTCATACAGATGGTCAGGGATCGGATGATCATAATAATGAGCTGTCTCGTGAGCGTGCCAACGCCGTCAAAGAATATTTAGTATCGCAAGGTGTCGATACCAATAAGCTTACGACGAGAGGTATGGGTGAGTCAGAACCTATCGCTGATAACTCGACTGAGCAAGGGCGTTTTCACAATCGTCGCATTGAGTTTGTTGTCAATGATGAGCCTAGCAGTGCGAATGATGGCATGACCATCAATAATGAGTCGCTTGATCCAGATTTAAATCCTCTTGATAGTGATAATGATGACATGCTACCAGATAGTGATGATGTTACTCAAGATATGGATGTAGACACAGCAAACTAATCTATAATATTTTGAGTGAAAATAGTTCATGATGGAAAAATCGCACTTTATAAAAGTGCGGTTTTTGTTTTTTTATATTTGCCATTCTATTATTTATGGATATTTCACAAGCCCTACTTATATGCCGTAGGGTCTTTGGCACTGTCATGATTATTTGTCGCTTGCGGCTCAGGTTTTGTGTCAAAAAAGGTTTGAGTCACATTCTGTTTGGCTTGTTGCCAATATTCAAATTGCTGGCAGGTAGATTCCAGATCTCCTTGCCATAGTGGAATATTGCCACACATGGTTTTGATACGATTTTGATTGGGGTAGGGCAACTCTTGTGCCGCTTCAGCTGCTTCATGGGCGGCGACTCGATCATTACAAACTAGTGCGATATCACAACCTGCTTCAATAGCGGCTTTTACACGTGCGCTGACGTCACCTGCTGCTTGAGCACCTGCCATACATAAATCATCAGAGAATAAAACGCCATTAAAATCGAGTTGATCACGGATAATGTCTTTTAGCCAAATCTTGGAGAATCCTGCTGGTTGGTCATCGACTTGCGAAAAAATAACGTGAGCAGGCATTAAAGCATCGAGCCATGGCAGTGTTTGTGCAAAAGGCTGCATATCACTCTGCATAATCTCGTCCAAACTACGTGTATCTACTGCTTCAGCTACGTGTGAATCAGGAGCAATGGCGCCATGACCAGGGAAGTGCTTGCCTGTAGTTGCCATACCCGCTGCTTTCATGCCGCGCATAAACTGAGTTGCCAACGCAATAATGGCTTGTGGCTCCTGATGAAAGCTACGGTCACCAATCACTTGACTAATACCATCTCTATCAAGCACAGGAGCAAAGCTCAAATCCACCCCAACAGCCAACACTTCTGTGGCCATCAAATAACCACAATCGTAAGCACAGTTCAATGCACGGTTTGGGTCTCGGTTAAATAACTCACCCAGTCTGCCCATCGCTGGTAATGGCGTAAAGCCATTACGTAGCCGAGCGACCCGACCACCTTCTTGGTCGACACCGATTAATATATCAGGATTGTGATAGCGTATATCGTCACACAATGCTCGCACTTGCGCGGCATCTGCGACGTTTCGGGCAAATAAAATAACGCCGCCAACTTGTGCTTGTTTGATTAGGCTAACATCTTCATTCGTCAGTGAGGTACTATCGATATCAATCATTAAGACGCCGTACATTGCGTAATCCTTATGGTGTTATATGATGGGTAATGCTAAAACAAGCATGAACAGTCAATATGTTCTTATTATGACAGTTATTATTAATTGAGCATAATATGGCAGACTGATGAATCCAAATCAATTTGTATAGTCAGTGAGCTACCAAACCGCTACGGTGTTATTCTCCTTAGATATGCAATCTGCAGTCGGCTGCTTTGTATCTATTTTAGAATTGTTTGACTGCAGGTAG
>NZ_JBQSXG010000215.1:0-3299 GCF_052378005.1 Psychrobacter sp. AOP31-B2-9 | reverse complement strand
TTATAAAGTCAAACAATCCTATATCAGGCTCACCCAAAAATAGACTTTATAGTGACCAATAAACGATGCTACTGTACGATAGCCATCAGTTCGATTTTTAAGTCGTCAAAACCGTTCGGCACATAAATACAGATAGATTCAGACTTTAGCATCTCTTCATATAACTCACCTACTGGCTCGATAGTGAAGTAGCTAAACCCTGGTCTCACAGGTATTGCGCTAGGCACCTGAGTGACATGTGAGACAGGTGAGCCTGGAAGCGCCGACAAAACACGTTTCTCTACTGCATCAGGAGTCGCAATCTTAAAGCGGCGTGGCACGATATCGATTAGCTCATGCATCGGTAGCGACGAACTAATCGACAGATACAGTTGCGAGCCACGTGTGATCTTGTCACTACTCAGCTCACCAGTATAGTAAGACGGTTTGTTCTGACGTAGTGGAATCGATATAAAGTTACTCGCAATAACGGTATTAAGTAGCTCACGAATAATCGAAATAATACTCACAAATGACTCATTGGCATTATCATGATGATAAGCTGGCAAGTCGCCGACTTTGTATAATGAGCTAAAAGTGGCCAATTGGCTGGCAACATTTAATAACGCCTCATAAAGGCGTTCTGGATGCAATTTATTATTACTATATAAATGGCTCAGCTGAGAGTATGCTGTATTGAGCGTATGTAACAACCAAAAAGAAGCAATATCTGACGAGCGGAACTCTAGCAAATCATTGTTCGACTGGCGATGATGGTCATATAGCGAAGTGGATTTGGTGTTAATCATGGTCATTAAACGATAGACTTGACCAACAAGTGCTGGATTACTCGTGATATGTACGCTTGGCACAATATAATCATCATCTACTTGATAAACACCTTGAGTCGTACGCACCAACTTGGCAACCAATAAAGACACAGTATCTTGACTAGGCGCTTGCGCGGAATGGCTTAGCTGTAAACTGGGGGACAACTTAATAACATCGATAACCGCTTCAGCTGCTTGACTATATAAGTCTTGCGCCTCAACCGCACCTCTTACATAGCGAGCAGGGTTGTCACTGTGCTCAGTCTGTATATTACTGCCGCCACTATGAACTATCTCTAAACTCAAAAATACAAATACATCATCGCCATTGTCTTGAGTATCCAACGTGATAGCTTTTGGCAATGCATCAGTACGGGGCGCTTGATATATCGTTCCGTCTGGTAATACAGCATAAATACTTTGGAAGCTTAATAAATTGCTTTCCAAAAGCTGTTTATCAATTTGAACATCAGACACGCCGTACGCATATGGATGTGCCAACATCATACTCAATGCCCGCTGCGAGTTATGATAAGTGTCTTGAATTTGAAAATGCTGAGGGCGTAGAAACAGTCCCTCGCCCCATAATACTCTGTGTTTACTCAAGACAATCTCCTACGAACAGCTGGTCAATGGCTGCTGATAATATTTTAGTTTGGTCGTAAATTCGGGTGCTTTGTCTGGGCTGATGCCTTCCGTAATATTTACATCGCATGCGCCAATATTAAGCGTGAGTGGTGTGTCAAAGTTGATACTGGTAATTGGAATGAGAAACTGCGAGCGTTTTTTGGTGTATCTCAGCCCTACTTTCACCGCAATAAAACGGGCATCTTGCGGAATATTTAAGCTCAGATTACTGTCACGATTAGGAATGACACTAATCTCTTTCGCAGCTAGCGTTTCAACTTCAGTAAATTGGCTGTCTTCTTCTAAAAATGCTATATAAGCAGTACTCGCTGTACCTTGTGTTGCACGACCAGCATTGGCACTGGCCGATGCTTTAATACTTACTGGAATCGTCTGATGTTTTAAATGTTTTTGCAATGCCTCTAGCTGTTGTTGCTGCTCCTCTAGCTGGCCTTTGAGCTCCTGCAAGTCATCATCATTACTGATAAGACCTTTTATCTTGTCAGTAATACCAGACTCACCTGCTAGCTCAGAGGCGTTGTCATTTGAGCTACTAAATCTATCAGTGCTACATCCAGTTAGCGTGCCACTTAGCAATAGGCCTGTAACAATCAATGATATCGGCAGTGTCATACATCTGTTCATATTTTCAATTTACCTTGAAGTATTATTGTCATTATTGACTGGTCAAAATCTCTGCCATTTCTGGGTGGCCGAGCACCCCTTTTTTACGTAGTTCAACATGACCAAGATCCATCATGCGCCAGTCACCACCCCACACAAGTCCAGCAGACTTCGCTACTTTACCATATAATTTATAACCTCGCATCGCCCAAGGATCCTTTTCAGTAATGACAATCTTACCATTCCTAATAAAAGCACTGTCACCTGCCAAACCAAACTGATGATAGCTCTTGTATGATCCCGCTTTTGTCACGTGAGAACCTTTTTTAAGCAGCCTTGCCTGTCTTTCAGGGCTGCGATAACCTTCTAAAAGCACCATCTCATAGCCATATTGATCACTCATCACCTTATACACAGTCAACAGCCGTTGAACAAACTCTGAGTTCATTTTTTTCCAATTACGGTCAGCGTTCTTAATATTGATATCACCATTACTAAGATGTGACGCTAATATATCGCCTGAATAACCAGTGCTCTTATCTTGGACTTTTAAATCAGACAAATCAGGCTCAGGTAGCATTAGTGGTCTGTCAGTCTGAGGTAGGTTCGTCTGACTATCTGGCCAATAGCCATCATCCGCTGTGCTCGCTTGATAACTTGCAATTTCAGCATCTAGTTCAGCAAATAGTTCTTCAGGTGGCGTTGGTGGCGGACGCAAACGTTCTCCGATTAATAACTGGCTGATTTGATTGCTTGGGGTGCTGAGTGTCGTATCTTTCGCATGATATACCTCAAGAGAATAGTTGGTAATTAAGGCATAGCACAGCCCAGCAGTTGCCATAACAATCACTAACGACAGTGCTGATATGACTGGAATCCGAGAAATATCTATCCTTTTAATTTTGCTTTTTAATTGTTGTATATGAGCGCGCAACGGCTTTGATTGGGTCTTTAATGCTGAAGTGCGCATTGATGTCGACTTGGATTTAGCACTAAATAATTTCTGAAAAATTATCGTAATATTATTTAACAGTCGCGTGTACAGCTGCCTATCAAATAGCATGACAAGCACAACGACAGAAATAAATGTAAAGACAGACACAAGCACGTAAATCATAAGTACACAGCAATGATCGTTAAAATGATAAATTAAAGACAAACAGGCGTTGATAAATTATATTTCGCAAGTATTATATAGACAAATCGTATCTGTTTAAAAGAAAGCTGACTTAATTATAC
>NZ_JBQSXG010000214.1:0-3487 GCF_052378005.1 Psychrobacter sp. AOP31-B2-9 | reverse complement strand
CTCTTCACTAAATACTAAAACAAACACTTTTGCCAACATACGCAATCTACTCTCGCAAAAAAGCCGCCTATACACACTTATAGACGGCTTTTTTGTGTGCTACTTACAGCCGCTGATAGATCAATAACGACCCATTTCAACTGTCGTCTCAGCTGTCATCATATCGCCCTGCCATGACTGTACATCTATCGTGTACAGATGATCTTTTCCGCCTGAACATGGTGGCTTATATGCACCGCGGACATCGCCATTACGGCTACGATATTCAGCCACCATCTCTACACCAACTGGCACTTCATAAGTATGCCCAAACACGCGTGGCACCTCGGCTGTGGTTTGACCATCTGACAATGCATAGCTGACGATGCCATGGCCACCTTTTTGCATGCGTTTATTGCTCACATCGTTATAGACAAATACTAGGCTATCCGCACCATCAGGAATATTTGAGACAGTCATGCCTGGTGTAGCAGGACTTTTACCACCGTAGTCTAGACACTGTTGTCCCTCAGGTATGCTGTCAGCATCCCACATCTCATCGTTAAACTCTACATCCATCGCAAAGGCACTGGCAGATAAAGCCAATGCACTTAGAGCAACCACTTTTTTTAAGGTAAAAACTTTCATAATTATTCCTTTAGGCAATTGGTATATTAGCGTAGATAGGAAACATCGTTTTCAATAGAAAATAAAACTCATAAACATTAATTAATAATAACTTTATAATACATGAGCATTGTTAAGTTGATTGTATCTTTTAGAGAGTTTTGTTAATCGGTTGAATTAAAAAGAGATAATATTTAGAAAAGAGAACCATCTCAGCCTAGTAAGCTAAAATAGCTATTGATAAGTTACGCTATCGCCATGTATTTCATAAACGCTGTTATAGTAGTATTCGAATTTATAAATAAATAATAATAGGACAGTCATGTTTGTTGAAGACAAAACCGCCACGAAGGCGATGGCTCAAAACATACCCATACCCATACCTACGCCTAAAATCATATTTTTTGATATTGATGATACCCTCAGCCGTAACGGTATTATCGCTAAACACAATCAGGCAACGCTTGAGCAGCTTGCTGAGAGTAATATCAAGCTGGTGATATCAACGGGACGCTCTAAAGCCATCTTACCAAACGATATCCTTGCGTTGTTGGAAGCCAATGTATTGGACGCTATTATTTGTATGAATGGCCAATATAGCTTCGATAATAACGGCAGAATCAGCCACTATCCATTGTCTGTAGAACAAACCGCAAAAATTAAAAGCCTATGTATGCAGAGCGAATTTATTCACAAGTTTGACTCAGCCACTCATATTGCTTGGTCAGGTGAAAACGAACGTCTGCGTGAGTTTAATGCAATCACGCCCAACTCTATCGTTGATCCCGAGTACCACAAGTCCAACACCGTTTATCAATGCTCTGTTTTCTTCAATGATCAAGAAGACAAAATGCAAGATATTGACTTTGCAAAATACGATTTAAAACTGGTGCATTGGCATCAGATTGGCGCAGATATCTTGCCGATAGAAGCATCCAAAGCGCGCGGTATCATAGACGTATGTAAATACTACGATGTAGATGCAAGCGAGTGTATGGCATTCGGTGACGGAATGAATGATTTAGAAATGTTCGACTTAGTTGGGTTTGCTGTGGCGATGGGCGATTCGCAGCCTGCACTGATAGCACGAGCTGATTTTGTCACTGGTACGATTGAGGAGTATGGCTTACAGACAGTACTCAATCAGTTAAAAACCACATCATAAGAATAGCAATACAAGCGAAGCCATTTGCACTCATTTGAAAAAAGCCCTCACTAGATCACTAGTAAGGGCTTTTTTTGATTGGCATATTTTTTACAACTACTTAACCATTTATTGCGCTGGATAAAAAGTCTCTGACCCTGGGCCCACTGGCAAACCAAGTACAAATACCCACACAGAGAACAAGATTGTCCAACCAATCAAAAATGCCATCGAGTATGGTAGCATCATCGCCATCAATGTACCGACACCTGTGTCTTTTTTATAGCGCATTGCCACTGCCAGAATAAGACCAAAATAGCCCAACATCGGGGTGATGATATTGGTCGTCGAATCGCCAATGCGATAAGCAGCTTGTATCATCTCAGGCGCATAACCCGTTAGCATCAGCATCGGTACGAATATCGGCGCAGTCACTGCCCACTGTGCAGACGCTGAGCCTAGCATTAGGTTGACCAAACCACAAATGAGGATAAAACCAATCAATAGTAAAGGACCTGTGAGACCAATATCGCTCAAAAAAGTCGCGCCAGATACGGCCATTACTGAGCCCAAGTTTGACCACTTAAAGAACGCGGTAAACTGTGCAGCAAAAAATACTAATACGATATAAATACTTAACGAGCTCATGGCGTTGCTCATAGCATCAACGATATCTTGATTGCTCTTGATGCTACCAGTGATCTTACCGTAGATATAACCTGGGAGCGCAAAGAATACAAAAATAAAGACCACAATGCCTTTTAAAAATGGCGACCCTGATACTAGGCCTGTCTCTGCATTACGCAAGATGCCATCAGCAGGCACTACTGTCCACGCCAGCAATAAGCAAAATATCAACATGCTGATACCTGCCCACAGTAAACCTTTTTTCTCAAGCGTTGATACTTTTTCGATTTGCGTCTCTAGCACAGAGGCATCATCAGCATCTTTAGGGTTATACTCCCCCAAGCTTGGCTCAACGATTTTTTCCGTGACAAAATAACCCAGACCACTGATCAAAAAGGTACTGGCGATCATAAAGTACCAGTTGGCCTCTGCTCCAACAGTATAAGCCGGATCAATGATACGAGCCGCTTCTTGGGTAATTCCTGATAACAGAGGATCGACCGTCCCTAGTAGCAAATTAGCGCTATAACCACCAGACACTCCGGCAAATGCCGCCGCTAAACCTGCTAAAGGATGTCTACCTAGCGAGTGAAAAATCACCGCTGCCAGTGGTATCAGTACCACGTAACCGAGCTCAGCTGCAGTGTTTGACATGATGCCTGCGAACACGATGGTAAAGGTGACCATCTTTTTAGGAGCATTCATGACCAGACCTCGCAGCGCAGCTGATATCATGCCAGAGTGTTCAGCGATACCAACACCTAACAACGCTACTAGCACCGTACCTAGCGGCACAAAACCGGTAAAGTTGGTCACAAGATTTTCGACGATACGAGCCAAGCCTTCACCGTTCAATAAGTTGACGACTTCGATCATCCCATCAGCGCTACGTCCGCTTGCGCCCTCTGGCCTTGGGTCGATCACTGACACGCCAAAGTATGACATGACAGCTGAGAGCACCAACAACAGCACAGACATCCAAACGAATAAAATAACCGGATGCGGCAATAAATTACCGAGCCACTCGACGCCTTTTAAAAACCGCTGCATGCGAGAGTTTTTCTCTGTTGCATCAAAATCATTGTGTGGCGGACTGCCATTTGGCGAATT
>NZ_JBQSXG010000213.1:0-3542 GCF_052378005.1 Psychrobacter sp. AOP31-B2-9 | reverse complement strand
AGAAAGGTACGATATCTGTTAGGCCGACTGCGTCTTCTTCTGAGTTGGTAAAGCCAGTGACTTTTTTGTCTTTGACCAAATATTCGCCATCGACTTTGACATTTTTAAGCGCACCTGGTGCGTGACAAACAAAGGCAACAGGCTTATCTTGTTTGACAAAAGTCTCAATCAAACTGATAGAGTTTTCATCTACGGCTAAATCCCATAATGGGCCATGACCACCAGGATAAAATACCGAGTCAAAATCCTCTGCTTTTACGTCCGCAAGCTTTTTGGTGCTGGCCAGATGTTCTTGAGCTTTAGTATCACCCTTAAAACGTGTGGTATCTTTGGTTTGTGCATCTTCAGTATCGCTACTAGGGTCGAGCGGCGGCTGGCCACCAGCAGGTGACGCTAATGTGACGTTAGCACCTGCATCGATAAATGCGTAGTAAGGCGCGGCAAATTCTTCTAGCCAAAACCCTGTTTTTTTACCAGTATCGCCTAAACGGTCGTGTGAGGTTAGTACCATTAAAATATTCATTGTTATCCTTATTTGTTATTCATTCACATTGAAAGTTAATTTTTATAGATAAATAGAAAGCCAAAACGTAGATGCTGTATATAAACAGATGCTTTACATAAATAAGCCATCTTAAAGCAGCAAGTGATGAATACTAAATGATGACTGTTATAACTGCATCTAGATAACTGCATCTAAATAACTGCATCTAAATAACTGCATCTAAATAACAGTATCTAGGTTTCAGACTTAATATTCAGTTATCAAAATAAGTAGTTATGTTGTTAAGTGGTGATGGCCTAACGCAAATTACTTAACGTCAGCAACTTTAACAACAGTTTTACCAAAGTTTTTGCCTTCTAGCATATCAAAGAATGCTTGCGGCGCTTGTGCCAAGCCATCTGTTTGATGTTCTTTGGTTTTGATGTCACCTGACTCCACCCATTGACCCATGGTTTTTAAGAACTCAGGATAATGATCGCCATATTCTTCAAAAATAATGAAGCCTTTAACCGTCAGGCGATTGGCCAGTATTTGACCCATTAGCATGCCCAAACGGTCTTTGCCATCAGGTAAGTCGGTTGCGTTGTACTGTGACACTAGGCCGCACACAGGAATGCGTGCATGTGCGTTTAGTAATGGCAGTACGGCATCGAAGACTTTACCGCCAACGTTTTCGTAATAAATATCAATGCCATCTGGACAAGCTGCTTTTAGTTGTTCGGCGAAGTCATCCGCTTTGTGATCGATACAAACATCAAAGCCAAGCTCATTGACTGCAAAATCACATTTTTCTTTGCCGCCTGCCACACCTACGGCACGTACGCCAAGTTTTTTGCCCACTTGTCCGACAGTCGCACCAACAGGGCCAGTCGCTGCGGCCACCACTAGGGTTTCGCCTTTTTGTGGCTTACCGATGTCAGTTAAGCCCATGTACCCGGTAAATCCTGGCATACCTAGTACACCTAGACCATAAGAAGGGTGTGGCATGTTTTTATCAAGCTTTAGAACGCCTTCGCCATCACTGACGCTATAGTCCTGCCAGCCAGAACCTGATACCACCAAGTCGCCTTCGACAAAGCCATCCACATTAGACGTGACCACTTGGGCGACTGTACCACCAGTCATGACGTCGCCGACTTGTAATGGATCGGTATAGCTTTTGGCATCGCTCATACGTCCACGCATATAGGGATCGAGTGATAGATAAACGGTACGTAGAAGCATTTGCTTGTTGTTAGGAGTCGGAATCTCCGTAGTTTTTAGCTCAAAAGTATCACTGGTTGGTGCGCCATGAGGACGGCTGGCTAGCGTGATTTGGCGGTTAATTTCTTGGTTCTGATTATTATCAAAGCTCATTTTATTATCCTTTTTAATTATTGGTTTTAGCGTTTTTATTTAAATCGAATTATTTTAGATTGTGGTTTTGGTTCTGATTACGATATAGCAACTACTCATTGCTGAGTAGCTACTATGAATAGCACAACTATATGTATTTGTTCTTACTGAGCTGTTATTTATTAAGATGCTTTGCTAGTAACGGCGCGTTGCAAGATATGGCGTGATACCTCTAAATCGTTAGCGCCATGTTCGCCCAGTTTTACCATGTTATGAGCTTCGAGCTGCTTGATAATTGGATCAATGGCTGATTCAGTCAAGTCAGCGTCTTTTAAGCTGACTGGCAAGCCCAAGTCGCGGAAGAAGTTTTCCGTGTAAACAATGGCGGTTTCAATAATGGTGTCATCATCTTGATCGGTGTCAGTGATATTCCATACATTACGAGCATATTGGAGCAGCTTTTCTTTTTTGCTTTCTTTTAACTCACGCATAACTGATGGCAATAAGATGGTTAAGGTGCGAGCATGGTCAATCGCATGCAATGACGTTAATTCGTGACCGACCATGTGTGTTGTCCAATCTTGTGGCACACCAGTACCGATTAGACCATTAAGTGCCATGGTCGCTGTCCACATGATGTTTTTGCGGGTTTCTAAATTGTTTGGATCCTGCTTAACCACTAAGCCTTCTTCGATAAGGATTTTCAGCAAACTTTCAGCAAATGCGTCTTGCACCTTTGCATTAACAGGATAGGTTAGGTATTGCTCAATCACGTGGACGAAAGCATCGGCTACGCCGTTCATGACCTGACGCTCAGGTAAAGTTAGCGTCTTAGCAGGATCTAAAATTGAGAATTTAGGAAAGGCAAGTGCATTATTAAAAGGGAGTTTTGCTTGACGTTCGCTATAGTTGATCACACCGCCCGAGTTCATTTCAGAACCAGTTGCTGGGATAGTTAATACTGCACCCAAGTCAATCGAAGAGTCGATATCTTTACAGTAGCCAGTCAATGCATTCCACGCTTGTTCACGTGAGACAGTACCGTCTTCTTCAGCAAGTGACGATACCAATGCAACAAATTTACTGCCATCAATCACTGAACCGCCGCCAACAGGAAGCAGAAAATCAATATTGTGCTCATTGACCATATCTGCCGCTTTTAGCAATGTAGTGAACTCTGGGTTGGCTTCAATACCGCCGAATTCGAATACGGTACGATTGCCGTTTGCTGCCAATGCTTCTTTAACTTCATCCAATGTACCAGTGCGTTGTGCTGAGCCGCCACCATAAGTAATAAGGACGCGGGCGTCAGTAGGCACTAAGTCTGATAATTGTTTGATTTGTTCTTCGCCGAAAACGATACGTACTGGATTGTAATATTGAAAGTTATTCATGATATTCCTAAGTTTGTTAAATATTGATTGGATGCCGAATTAAAAAATTATTTATTAGTGAGTTCGTTTCTCACATTTGCGTGCATTGTAAATATAATTAGACCGGTCGTCTAGTAATTTTTACAAAACTCTCTCATAACTTTATTATTAAGTAGGGGTTCAATAATTATAAGGGCTGTGTAATATTTTTGGTGTTGGTGTTGGTGTTGGTGTTGGTGTTGGTGTTGGTGTTGGTGTTGGTGTTGATCATCAATGTGCTTTTCAAGACACCAATGTTTCCTCTAACATGTGAATGCTAAAGTAGGAGT
>NZ_JBQSXG010000212.1:0-3544 GCF_052378005.1 Psychrobacter sp. AOP31-B2-9 | reverse complement strand
TATCTTTGATAAATACGTCGATGACTGCCCTCTTCATATTACCTTTTATGGGTTTAAGTTATAGATAGCCTTTAATATTCAACAACGCTATTTTGTGGTTATTTTGCACTTGCACAAAGATTTTGGGCGCTTGATACGTTATGATATGCCATAATTCACAGTACAGTTGTACTCGGATTTATAAAATCCCTTTTAAACAGTACATCTAGACAATACCTATAGGCAACATCTATAGACAATGTATCGTTTAGTTGTGACAGCTATTATAGCTGCAACAAAAGCATTTGATATTCAAAAATATATTTTCTCTAACACACTGTTTTGACACATTGTGGTTATGAGGGAGTGGTACGCTTGAAATCAAATAATAGAAGTAAACATTTAAAAACGATTATTAGCAGTACTTTAATTATTGGTACTTCATTAAAAATAACTTATTAAAAGTAATCATCAAAAAATCGTTACTTATAAGGAATAGAATATGCGCCGCGTTGTTATCACTGGAGCAGGGATTGTCTCTTGTATCGGACATGATTTAGCCACAGTTACTGACTCTTTGAAGCAAGGACAGTCTGGCATTACGCTTAATGACTCTTATGCTGAGCATGAGTTCAAGTCACAGGTCAGTGGTAGTATTGATAAATCAATACTAGATACCTCTGCTATCGACCGCAAGCTCAAAAGGTTTTTTAGTGATGCCAGTCTCTATGCTTATGTTAGTGCGTTAGATGCTATCAAACAATCTGGATTGACGCTTGATGTCATTGGCCAAAACCCACGTGTCGGAGTGGTAGCAAGCTCTGGTGGCGCTTCAACAGAAAATATTGTCAATGCGGTAGATGCCATGCGCGAAAAAGGCTTACGCGGTGTTGGTGCCATGGCAGTGCCTAAAACCATGGGCAGTTCAGTGTCGGCAGCCCTAGCAACAGGACTTAAAATACATGGGGTTTCTTACTCTTTGTCCTCTGCTTGTGCGACTTCAACGCACTGTATCGGTCATGCTGCTGAGCTGATTCAGCTAGGCAAAGCAGATGTCGTTTTAGCAGGTGGTAGTGAAGCTGAGCATTGGACCCAGTCATGCATGTTTGATGCAATGGGCGCGATGAGTACACAATATAATGATACGCCTAAACAGTCTTCACGCGCATATGACAAAGACCGTGATGGTTTTGTGATTGCAGCTGGTGGCGCAATGGTGGTGGTCGAGAGCTTGGAGCATGCGCAAGCACGCGGTGCCAATATCCTCGCGGAAATCGTTGGTTATGGTGCTAGCTCTGATGGTGCTGAGATGGTTGCGCCAAGCGGTGAAGGCGCGGTACGCTGTATGCAGCAGGCCTTGGCCGAAGCTGGATTAGACAGCGTGGACTATATTAATACTCACGGTACCAGCACGCCACTAGGTGACATCACTGAGCTTAAAGCGATTGCGAAAGCATTTGGTGATGATGTCAGTAAAATCCCTGCTATCAGCTCAACCAAATCTATGACTGGTCACAGCTTAGGTGCAGTTGGCGCACAAGAATTAATCTATTGCTTATTGATGCTACAAGAAGGCTTTATCGCACCAAGTATCAATATTGAAGAGCTAGACCCTGCCGCTGAAGGCTTTGATATCGTCAATCAAATGCGTGAAACGAAGCTTGAGACACTGATGAGCAACAGCTTTGGTTTTGGTGGCACCAACGCCACACTAATCATCAAAAAGTTCGACGCGTAACCGATGCACGTAGAAAACCACAAGACTACTAAGCAGACCGATTCTGCCCTATCGCCAGCTACTAACCCTAGCTGGCGTTTTGGTGATCTGCCTGCTGCAGAATTAATGCCGCATTTACAGCGCTATCTAATAGCACAAGAGTCTAGAGCAAACTGGCAGTTGGTTTGGCTAAACAACGATGGACGGCCTGTCATTGGCCTACTCCCCAAAGTAAGCTGGTCTATTTATTTTAATACTGCTGATAACCAGTCACCTGATACACAATTGGCTACTTATAAAGTGATTCGGCATTGCCGTGATGCAGGTACGAATGAAGCTCAATCTATAACAGCGAAAGCTATAAGCTACGCTGATTGGCAAGATGAGTTGATACAGTATAGTGAGGCTTATGCACCTGAGCTTAGCAATACCATTCATGATGAAAAGCCCTCAACTATAGCCAATATCACTCCATACTATCATCATGGCCTAATAGGGTTTATCGGCTATGATATGTCGGCTTTTGAGCTCAGTCCAGCTGCCAACATTGAACTCGCAGCACAGCCTTGTGCAGTATTGGGTCATTACGATATTTATCTATCACCTAAAAAAAACAGCAAAACCGGTTGGCAGTTAACCGTCAATACCATTACTAATCACTCAGATAAAACCATTAACGATGAGTTGAGTAATAAAGCTGTTATAGCGCTTATCTCATATTTAGACGGACTAGATAAAAAACTGTCTGATAAATCTATCGATAACGATGGCTCTGAGTCATCAGAACCTACTCCTTTAATATTACAAGCACGCTGGAGCAAGTCTGATTATCAACAAGCATTTGACCGCACTCAAGACTACCTAAAGCAAGGCGACTGCTATCAAATCAATCTAACGCAAGAATGGCGTGGTCAGCTCTCTCATAAAACAAGTAATATCCAATCAACATCAAATCTGATTGATTATTTGCCCATGCTATATCGTAATACGCAGGCGCCCTTTGCAGGGTATCTATCGATTAATGGAACAGATGATAGTCTAAACGCTTCTAATATATCTACAAATTCGTTTGAACTGTTGAGCTGCTCACCTGAGCTGTTTTTTACCTTCAAAAAAGATGCTAGCACTGGCAAACATCACATCATCACTAAACCTATCAAAGGGACGCTACCTCGAGGAGTAAGCGCTAAACAAGACTCAGCATTAAAACAACAGCTAACCAATAGTGAAAAAGATCGTGCTGAAAACGTGATGATTGTTGATTTATTACGTAATGATTTGGGTAAATATGCCAGAACTGGTAGCGTAAAAGTACCACAGCTATTTACTATTGAAAGCTTTAGCAATGTACATCACATGGTTAGCACCATCACCGCAGAGCTCAAAGAAAACACTCATCCGTTGGCAGTGTTATTCGGTAGTTTGCCTGCTGGTTCTATCACTGGCACACCCAAAAAGCGCGCTGTCGAGATTATATCCGAACTAGAGACCACACCACGTGGCGCTTACTGTGGCACTCTAGGTTATATGAATTTTGATGGTAGTGGCCAATGGAATGTACTGATTCGTACGTTGCAAGCCAACGCTTTATCACATAGTGATTTGGAGAAAGAAAAACAAGTCAGCTTGTGGGCTGGTGGTGGTATCACTATCGCCTCTAACTGCGATGCCGAATACCAAGAATGTTTAGATAAAGTGGGCAATTTACTATCAGTGCTTGCCCAAGAAAGTCTGAGCAAATAGAACTATAGTCAAAGAACTACTAAATGGCTACAGCGTTACCCTCCCTAAATGTACTACTTGTACAATCTTCGGCCGGCTGCCTTGTATCCACTTTAGACTTCTTTG
>NZ_JBQSXG010000211.1:0-3590 GCF_052378005.1 Psychrobacter sp. AOP31-B2-9 | reverse complement strand
AATAATAGTTCATCTTTTTGTCACATTAAAATTCGATATTGCTATATTAGTAACAACAATATTATATTTTATATATAATTTTTTTTCTAATAGAAGCCTAGTGAATGACATTTGAGTATGAGTTCTAATTCAGTAAGGAATTTGAGAGATTTTAATAATTAATCATTCCAAATCTGGCTTCAAATATAAGGCTTTTATCGGTGATGGAACAGTCATCACTGGCTCTCCGCAAACCACTCATTATGGTATTCCTATCGCTCGGAAGGGCGACAAGGTCGTCTGTAAGAAATGCAAAAAGGTTGTCACTATTATCACGGGTGACCCATCCTATATAGTGGATGGTGCGCCAGTTGCCCGTGTAGGTGATATGACCAGCTGCGGCTCAAAACTGATTGCTAGTCAACAAGCATTTTCGGAGTCGGGTTTTGATGTGGGTAGTATTGCACAGGCAGAACCTTTGCAGTTTGCGAAGTCGGATTCAGCGAGCTTTTTTTCTCTTGAAGATAAAGCTGTTAGTAAATATAAAAAGAAGATTTTGTTTGAAGACGAGTATGGTGATCCTTACTCTAATTCACCTTACATAGCATTTTTTCCAAACACTCAAGAACTGAGAGAAGGCACAACAGATGAGCAAGGCTATACGGAAGAGTTCATTACAGATGAACCTGAAGAAATAGTCGTTCATCTGATTACAGAAGATGAAATTGAGCAATGGAAGACATTATATTAAATGCATCCAATACAGCGACTGTGAATCAAAATTCTATTTACAAGTCAAATTATTATATTTTCATAAAAAATAAAGGTGATAATAAAATGTCTAAATACCCTGAAGGAATTAAAGATACATTCTTATGCTTAACAGGCATAAAAGCCTGGCCATACACGAAGGTAGTTTCAGTCGAAGATGGCGTACCTACCTTAGAAACACAATGTATAAAGAAAAGCAGTTACTCAGAGCAAAAAGGCAATGTAGTTGATACAGCATCAAATGCTGCTCAAGCAAAGTATTTAACGGGTCCACAAGGAGCTACAGTAGCCACTGGTACAGGTGCTCTTGCAGGTGGTGTTGCTATTTTGAGTGCAGGTACCGCAATATTGAGAAAAGATTATGATGAGTATATGCAAACAGGAAATCATTACAGCTTTAACAACCAAAAACTTTCGGACTGTTTATCTACAATTAACTGGGAAAAATATCCAGATTTCGAAACAGCTTTAAAAAGCGAAGGTATGAAATGTAAGCTCTATTAATTTTTGATAACGGCTACACGTAAGAAAACTATTTATGAATATAAAAAGTCAATTTAAAAAAGGTATAACAAATGACCATTAGATTTTTATCTGTAGCTAAAATAATGTCGCTAATAACTATAACAACAATAATTAATGGTTGTAATAGCTCTTTACCTCAAACTAAAGACAGTCTAGAACTTATAACGCAGGTTGATTTAAGAAGTCTCAATAAGAGCCAAAATTTTAATAAAAAAATTATTCAAGCAGCAGATGAAGCTGCCGTAATCTCAAGCAATAAAAGCAATTATGTTGGCTACAGCATGGTAGAAGTTAATGGATATCAGATATTATTCAAACCCGAAGAGCCTAACTCCCTACTTATCTATCAAAACGGCAAACTACTCTCTGACTATATTGATAATAAAGCAACATTATATAAGGATAACACTTACTTCCCTTATGTAAATCGTCAGTCTGTTCACTATAATAATAAAAAAGACGTACTAAACTATAATAATGGTTCTCTATATTTTCGTGACTATGGATTGAATGGTATAGAAGGTGTATTTGAAATAGAGTCTTCTGGTAATAAAGCTATAGATGCTCTTATTGGTGGTGGTTTATCTACAAAAAAATTACTCTACCAAGGTGAAGAGTGTGAGATACAGCCGCAATCACAAATGATCGCTTGTTGTTTTATTGAAGATAAAAAAGAATTACTCCAACTTGGAGATAATGGATGGGAAATTCGCACACCAAATGATAATTTTAGTTGTGAAAAAAATTGATAGTTTGCATCATATAGTCAGTTCCTCAGAGCTATGAAAAAGCTTTTGAGCTGTTTCAAAAAGCTGCTAACCAGAAGTACTCTGATGCTCAATTTAATTTTAGTGTTATGTACGACAATGGCGTAGGCATTGATCAAAACTATGAAAAAGCAATAGAGTGGTATTTGTTAACAGCTGATAATGGAGATTTTGATGCCCAAAATAACCTTGGCACTTTTTATGAAAACGGCTACGGCGTACCGCAAGACTATAGTAAGGCTTTAGAGTGGTATACCAAAGCCGCTGATCAAGGGGTAGATGTAGCACAACTTAACATCGGTGGTCTTTATGAGAACGGTTATGGTGTACCGCAAGATTATGATAAAGCTTTTGAATGGTACAAAAAAGCAGCAGATCAAGGCAATCAAGCAGCCAGTAATCGCATCGGTAGATTAGTCATGAATAATAAAATTGACGATACTGGTATCACTATCTACAGCACTCAAGAAACTGGTCTTACATTGGGTGATCTTGAAAATATGAGCCAATAATAATAAAAGCTGTATGAGCCAACAGTTTTTAGCTCATACAGCCACTAATTTATAAAGTGTTTAACAACCTCATCACTCCACCAAACCATCTAAAATAGATTTGACTTCCGTGACGTACTGACCCAAATCTGGCTTTGAATATAAGGCTTTACCAATGGCGGTACGGTCATCACCAGCTCTTTACAAACCACTCATTATGGCATTCCTGTCGCTCGTAAAGGGGACAAAGTCGTCTGTAAGAAGTGCAAAAAGGTTGTCACTATTATCACTGGTGACCCGTCCTATATAGTGGATGGTTCACCTGTTGCCCGTGCAGGTGATATATATTTTGCGCCAAAAGCACATGAAAAGGACTTTTCTCTAGCTTCAGACGCCGCCAGCAAGCATTTCTTTATACATGAAATGACCCATGTATGGCAGTATCAGAATGGTCAAACTGTTGCCTTACGTGCTATTGGCGAGCAACTGTTTTTTGAATTCCCAAGTAAAATTGGATTAGGAGATGGTGCGTACGTATATAAACTTGATCAAAGCAAAAATCTACTTGATTATGAGATAGAACAGCAAGCTTCTATTGTTGCGGATTATTGGGCTATGAAGAATAGACTTATTGATAAAGTTAAGCAAAGAGCTACTAATCGTAGTGAAGCATATTTAGCTCATTATTCAATAGTAGTAGATACAGTGATTAAGAAATAGTTGTTATTTACTTTGGTTGTGAACTTTTTACAATGTTTTTTTCAAAAGGTATTAAAAGATATGACTAAATTCATGAATAATTTTTCATATTACTTTTTAAATCCAATCATTTTATTGATATCGCTTGGTATATCTGGCTGCATTTTTGATAACCGTGCACATAGTCCTCCTATTACTGGAGATATTGAAATATCAAAAGATAGTAAAGGTGGCTTATGTTTTATGCCTTTACTTGCCTCTGCTACCTTTATGGAAGAATCTGTAAATTTAAGGAGTATAAATATGGAGTATCTTACTATTTCCGACCCTAACTCAACAGGAGGGGATCGAATTAAAA
>NZ_JBQSXG010000210.1:0-3624 GCF_052378005.1 Psychrobacter sp. AOP31-B2-9 | reverse complement strand
GTCTGATGCCAGCATACTTTTTAGAACACCACCAGATATTTTAAATATCTTTTAGGAAAGTGGTAAAGGATACCAGTTTCATCAGCCCAAGCAGATTCATCATTTTCAGTTATTATTGCGTACACTCTATTTCCTTATATTTTAAATTCAGGATTTTTATGGCCTTTATATAAGTAGCTTAATTTTTAATTATATCTATGACAACACCTCAAACCCAAACTGACTCAACGCTTCTCGCAGCATCGCAATATTATAATAAGCATGCGCTTTGGTGGTGTTTTGAAAAAATATATAGAGCGTATCAAAATGCTGACGCTGATTGGCAATCGCTTGCGCCCAGTCCTGCATCTCCGCCTCACTATAACGATAATCATGGCGGTCTGCTGCGCTCATGGCATCCCACCAGCCTGTATTATTACCATGCATACGCAGATAGCCAGTACGCTCGGTAAATATCAATCGTGACGGTGGTAATCCGCTAACCTTGGGATAATCAACGCTACACCAAATCAGACCTTGCTGTATGAAGCTGTCGACCACTTGTGGCGTGTGCCAAGCGTTATGACGGAATTCGATTGCTAATGGATAATCTTGAAACCAACTGACCAGATTGGCCAGATACAGACGATGCTCACGGGTACGGTCAAAGCCATGTGGAAACTGGAGTAATAATGGCGCTAAAGCATTTGCTTCGATAAGTGGAGATAAGGCGTTTAGAAATGCCTGTGCGTGATCGCTTGTTCCTTTACGCGCATGAGTAAAATCTTGATGCAGTTTGACGGCGAATTTCAACTCGCTATCGACCTGTACATAAGCTTTATCGAGCATACCTGCAAAGGCTTTTTGTCCAATAGGTGCGTAAAAGCTGCTGTTGATCTCGACCGCCCCGTATTGCTTGGCATACTCACGTAAAAAATCGGTTTTTTTGGTGCCAGTGGGGTACAGCGTACCGAGCAAATCGGTATCGCTATAGCCACCAGTGCCAAGATAAATCGTAGGCGTCAAGTTCGATGAAGAGGTCATTGGTCAAAACTCTATGTGATACGTGGGCAGCTGCAGACACACCTTGGTTTCTTTATCATACTGGGTGTTTTCTATCATACTGAGTATAAAGACCATAGCGCCATCACCCACAATATAAACAATAGCGTCAATGCCAAAAACTGCGCCGCAGAACCAACATCTTTACCTATCTTGGCCAGTGGATGTTGTTTCGTTGATGTGTGATCGATACTCGCCTCGATGCCTGTATTAAACAGCTCAACGATGATGGACAAAAACGAAGCCATTAGCAGTATCATTTTCATAGTGATACTCAAAGGGATAAAGGCAAGCGCGATAAGTAAAAATAAATTCAGCCAAAATGCTTGTCGAAACGCGGCTTCGTTTTTGTAGGCCGCCATAAAACCATCGGCCGAGTAGCCTGCTGCTTTCACAATACGCCCGAAGCCTGCTTTGCCTTTTGCATTTTCGGCGAAGTTTTCGGCAGTTTCTATTCCCTTATCTGGCGTATGAGCAGCATGATCATGATGATTGTGCTGCTGTGGGTGCGAGGGAGCGTTAAGGTTTTTATCAGCGTTAGGCATTTTGTCGCTCATGTAGACTCTGCATCATGGTTGTAAAGTAGCAAGTAGTCTAACACGCACAACCTTACTTTTGTCTATTCCATAGCCACTCAATCAATGCTAAAAGTGCATTATTATTTTTGTGGTTACTAAGTTGAGAGTTGCCAAGCTGAGAGTAACTAGGCTCAAAGTTGCGCAACTCTTGATTGTTTAGCTTATCTCTACTGAGCTCACGATTACTTAGTTCGCGAATAATGGCTGCGCGACCATCATTAAACAGTGACTGCGCATAGTCGGTTGCCTTATCAACGCCCATAAATTTCACATAGGTAGATTTGTCCAGTTTTTCATCGCTGCCAGCAGGTTTACCCAGCGCATCCGTGCTGGTGGTCACATCTAAAATATCATCCTGTACTTGAAACGCCAGACCGATGTGTTGAGCACATTCTTGTAATGCCATGCGCTGAGGAGCCGTCGCACCAGCACAGACACCGCCCATGAGCATGGCCGCTTCGATCAACGCGCCTGTCTTGTCACGGTGGATGGCTTCTAGGTCAGTTTGTGTGATGCTGTTACTGGCTTCGGCATTGAGATCCAGCATTTGACCTGCGACCATACGTCTGGCACGCGGTGCAAATATCGCGAGCAGCTGGCTTGCGATATCGGCATCGAATGGCGCAAAGGTAGGTAGCTCTGCGGTCAATACTTCAAAGGCGAGCGTTTGCAGCACATCACCTGCGAGTAGTGCCGTCGCTTCATCAAAGACAATATGAGCAGTCGGCTGACCACGGCGCAGTTCATCATCATCCATACAGGGCAAATCATCATGTACCAACGAATAAGTATGTAGCAGCTCTACCGCTAGTGCTGCACGGCGCGCCATATCATAATCTGAATCGTTTTCTAAAAGAGAGTCTAACCTGTCACTTTGCGTCAGGTCTTTTTGCTCAATACTTTCACTTTTAAAAACGTTGTCATTATTCGCTGTGACACTAGAAAAGGCACTGGCGACCAATAACGGGCGTACCAATTTACCTTTACCCGTCATCACATAACGGCAGGCATCGATCAGCGGATGTGGCAGCTCAGCATAAACAAATAACACTTCAATATCTTGTGCTAATTGTTCGCGTACAGTGCCATGAAATTGTTCGTTGTTTTCAAACGATATAAAGCGCAAAGGGGTAGGGCTTGGCGTAGAAGAAACAGTCATAATCCAACCATTTATTAGGTGAATAATTAAAATATCGTTAGTGTAGCATGATCGATTATCTTGCTTGTGTGGCACGGCTGTTCAATCACGTATTTTTTACGCTTTAATATCAAAAAACGCACGACATAATCTGATAAGTCATCGTTACGTATAGGCGACTTAACTCAGTGGCGGAATATGTTTTTATAATGAAGTAGTCAAAAACAAGTTCAACTGATTGAAATATTTATCAAATAAATACTTAAAAAGTATGTCTAAAATATAATTTCAGTATACAGATAGTCACTTAGCGCGCATTATTGGTTAGGTAAAGAGCAATTATAGATTTAAGCGTGACTTGCGAGTATGGTATTAGCTTGTGACAGTCAGGGGCATAATCCCCTACACTAATTGACGTAGAAATGGTCTGATGATTAGAGCATTGAGTTTAGTCGCTATTGTATAGCGGAATCTGAGCGAATATCTCATACAAGATTAAACCTCAATCGGCATTTTAGTATCAGATATAGTTGAGTTCAAATAATTTCGATACAAGGAAACCGAGTGCAAGCTATACATTAGTATGGTCAGCGAGGGTGACGATGTAGCGGATTTATATGGATTTGACTATACCAGTATCTTGAATGACATTGTATAAATAAAGCGCCGTATTCATTAGTGCTAAAAAAATAATGTGCACATAGCAATGAGTACCTAACGAGAAGCGCGAGAAAATAAAGACATATTCACGGGTTAATTTGCCAAGTTGTTTGTCATGAAAAGGTTGTTTTCAGTTGTCATGATGGGTGTGCAGATCAATCGGTGCTATTACTTACCTTACTAACAATAACCGGCTATTTTTTACAG
>NZ_JBQSXG010000209.1:0-3735 GCF_052378005.1 Psychrobacter sp. AOP31-B2-9 | reverse complement strand
CAGTCCCATGTGGTCGGCGACGAGGTGGCTGGCGATGGGTATCCAATGCGCGCTGTCGTCGCCTTCGCTTTGCCAGTGATATCTAATATGCGCACGATGGTTACGGTCATGAGTAATGGCGCTGCTGTCTGTATCAATAATACTGGCACTCATCAGACCTGTCAGGCTCGGATGCGGTTGTCCAAGTTTGTCCAGCTGTTCCCCATAGGGAATATGGTGATGGTGCGGAAATGGCAGGTAGCAGGCGCTGATATGATGGACGTTATTATCATTGTCGTCATCATTATCATGGTTCGTATTGGACTGCAAGGTAATAGGATCAAAGGGTGCTGCCCCCAACCAATCCGTAGGAATATGATTATTAATGTGCTGATGAATAGACACTAAACTGATGGGATCGGTTAAATAAGGGTTGCCATCGATATAGTGGCTACTTGGCAAACTCAGATGACGGATATTACCAGTGAGGCTGCCTAGATTGGCACGCTGCTGCTGGTTCTGCTGGTAGCGGGTGGCGAGCTTATCGAGACTGTCATCATCAAAACGGCTATGACTGTGCATAAAGCGCTGATGCGTGCTGTTTGATGAGTCGATAGGTTGCTCGCTACTGCTACTGCCAGTATAGATACTCATCAAGCGACTGTCATAACGATGTAAGTCGCTTTGCTGAGTATGCTGAGCAATACGGGGACGAATGGCAGTGATGCGGTCTTGTCTATCAGCAAGGTTGGCAGGGTTTTGACTGAGGATGCTTTGGATATCATTGACATCAGGACGCAATTCTTCTCCATCACTAGGTAGTAAGATTAGAGTGTGCTTGTCGATGTCGTGACGGTAATAGCCTGTGATGCCATAGAGAGCAAGGTATTGGGTTAGATAAGCAAGATCGGTTTGGTTGTATTGGACGCTGTGCTGAATATGATAGTTGCTGTCATCACTGAGGCGCTCGTCAATCTCAACGTTCATATCGTATGGACTGATAATATCGGTAATTAGCTCACTGAGACTGAGATGATGATGACGGCGATTATGACTGTTCAGGCGTAATTGACTTAAGTTAGGTTCACAGATGATGCGGTAGGCGGCCATGCCGCGCCAGCATTCCATCGGACGCTAAACTTTGCCCGATTCAATCTTCTCTACTACGCCTCTAATAATCATCCAAATAGCCTAAAAACAGCGCATAAAACAACCCAATAACACTAAGTATAAACAGCGTATGTAATATCCAAATAATGCGCCAGCGCCACAGAAAACGCTGGCTTTGGTTATTTATGACCTTGAGACGATACGGATCTATATTGGGATCTATATAAGGATTTGGTTTGTCCCGTGGGTATTGTAGATGCTGGTATTGCGGCTCATTTATGATGTTACGGCCTTTAGACTGTATCCAGCCACCACCCAGTTTGACGTATGCTTGTAGTACCAGCAGTGGGATATACCACGGCCATACTTTAAAGTTTTGAGTGACACCATAGCTGGGTAAGATGCTATCTGTATAGAGATAAATCTTGTGTTCTTTAGTCGTCTTCGGTGGGTCAAAGGGTGTGATGGGCGGTAGGCTATCGGCATCCTTTTCCATGTAGTTGCGGATAAACTGCCACTGTGCGCGGGCATAGGCGTCGGATGTCGCTGGAAAGGAGGAAACCAGTTGATTGACGATGTTGCGTTTATTATCCAGCCAGTTGAGTTGTAAGAAGTAAGTTCTACTCATACCGCCTGCACTGACGATGTTGACGCTTTTGACACTGGCATGAATGTCTTGATAAGGTAATTCGTTGATGCCATGGTAGTCTACTTTTATTTTGCCATCTTCTCGGGTGACATCGTACTGTAAGATGCGCTGGTCGACTTTATCAAAGGCGTCTATTGGTACATCACTATCGGTGAGTTTAGAGACTTTGCGTATCATGATAAAGGGAATGCCAAAAAAAATTAGAAATATAATAAATGAGGTAACAATTCCAAAAAAGCCTTCTGAAAAACTCTCAAAAATCATTGTTGGTAACATTATTATGAAAAGAATTAAGAGTCCAATAATCATTATCAGCCCCCCCTCATTAAGCATACTTTTACCCACATCATTAAAGGTCAATGCATAAGGGGTGATGCCTCGCACATCTTTTGCTACGTACAGCATGTTCGGATGATCTTTTTCAGCATCCACTACGTCACTATAAGGCCTAGGTAATAAGGTAATATCAGTAGTATCTTGGGCAGGTAGTATGTTCATAAAGGTATTAACGCTTATATCTTATATTGAAATTGAATTAAACCTATCATATTCATTTTTATGAAATTGTTGAGTCTCTGTAAGACTAGAGGTATACTCATGTATTCCGCTATTCGTAATTGTCGTCATAGAAAAGCCAATAGCGCTAACCGCAAATTCAGCGTCATGACTTACAAACTCAAGCACCAGTATATAACCTCCTTTTGATTGTTGATAATGATATCTATATAGCCCTTCAGCAAGCTGAGGTTTGGGTGCACTACTTTTACCGATGATACCTGAGAAAACCTCTTCACGAGATTCAGGTTTAAGAAGATCCTTTAATTGTAATAGACCTTTAGTTGTCTCATCTTCTTTTTCGTCTTTCATAATTTTTGGTTCAGAGCTTAGGTAGTCTCGAGAGTAGTTCGAGTGATAAAGCTTAAGTATTTCATACTTAATATTATCTTTCTCATGCAACGGTAAGTAAGATTCTATTGTTATTTTTATGGTACTCTTCGTTGTTATACCATTATCAACAGTTATTTTAATCGTTTGTTTTTTTAGGACTAAAGCTAATGCACTAACCTCGTCATCTGCACTAGTAAAAGAAGATGTATTCCTAAATGGGTTGTCTTTCGTATACTCATCACTCAACAACTCCCGCTTACCAAATACACCAAAATCTAGCCAGTAATCAATATTTGTTAAATTTTTGGGACTGTCATCATACACTGCCATTTTGTAGTATGACCATAGGCTAGTCCCTAACCCTATAATCATAACCGCTGCTAGAAAGTATGGATTGGCAAATAATGCGATACCCCCAACTTCACTTAGTACAATCATCACACTCAAACGAGCGCCTGTTTTTTTCGCCATGACTTCTGCTAAAGCACGCCCAGCTAATGAAAAAGCTGCAACACCTATTATATTAGAATTTATAATACCCCAAGAAATATCATTATTTTGCTTGTAGATTAATAAGTAGCCAACTTCAATCCACCCTGCATACATACCAATCGTTGCTGCTCGTAGGCTTCTACTTGCCGCCTTCATTTTTAGCTCTTGAGTAACAGCACTAAACTGAGTGATATTTGCCGCCAGCTCAATAGAAGCACTTGCAACCATCATAGTGGCTCCCATGGCTGCTGTACCTAACTCAGCATTTTCCGATAGGCTTTTATCCGTCCCCATTTTTTCTAGGTTAGATAGCATTGCTCGTGATTGAAACAGCATCAAACCCCCACTCAACACAATACCAGCTGTTGACGACATTGTACTGACTTTACTATTGAGACTATCGATAGCATCTTTTAGTACTTTATCATTCACAAGTTTGAGTATAGGACGTTTCGTCAATTCGTCCATTGCTCTAAGCGTTTTCGCATTTGGTAATGCACCATTCTTGAGCTGAACGCTTACCATAAGGGTAAAGGTATGGAAAGTGTAGTGGCATAATTAAATTGGACAACTGCTAAGAGGCTATACTAACCCAAAGAAGGAAAATAGTATGACTG
>NZ_JBQSXG010000208.1:0-3776 GCF_052378005.1 Psychrobacter sp. AOP31-B2-9 | reverse complement strand
ATTTTTTAGTAAAAAGCTACGACACAAATTTATGTGTCGTAGCTTTTTACTTGTGCTAACAGTGATAGTAGGGTTCAGCTTAAAGGACTTGAGGTAATGCGAGGTTATGTCTAAATACAATGATTGGTGCGCCCACCACGCATCGACTAATACACCTTAATCCTTAAAATATAAGGTCTATAGGATTTGTTTTATTAATTTTAACAACAAATTTAACAACTTATATAACGCCATCAACTTGCCATCCGCTCAATGTTATCTTTTATATCACAAGCGACCTTATTTGATAACTCTTTTTCAATATCATAGTTGTCAATGATAGTTAAAAACGCTTCAGCGACTGATGCTACTTGATCAATCATTGTTTGAGCTTTATTTTTCTTAATATCAGCTGCTTTAGCCAGTTTCAGTAAGTCAGATCGAGTAGGGTGCTTCGCTTCACCTGTCACATCCATTTGATGATAACCATTCATTCCTGAGTTATAAGCAAGATCATAAACGGGCGCTAATGACCACCTGCCAGCTTTGTCCATCATAAAAGAGAAGTTTTTGCTATGGTCGTCTTTATTATTAAAAATCACATTAAATACCGCATGTCTAAAACCGTCTTCTACCGCGGCTTGTGACCCAGTTAACATACGCACACAGCGCAAATACTGCAGATAATCTAGCGATGGGATGCGAAAATCAATGTCTAATAAGCCTGCCAGCGTATGAGTATGCACGCGCTGATCGCCTATTCGGTCAAAACGTTCAACCCCAAACGCGGCATAGTCGTTATTAATATCAAAATAGTGATGCGCTGGCATGTTAAGACCTGCTTGTTTTGCCATATCAGCGTAAAGCGCTTCTAATAGACAGACGCTTTTGTGCTCAGACTGAGCAGGGAACTTGATAAGCCAAGGTGTTGCCGGTGGGTTTGCGCGGGTTAAATCAGTAGTGATAAAATCACTTGCCTCATCATATAAAACCAACGCTTTTGGTCTAGCGCCCTGAGGGGAGCCGCCAATAACGATAAGCTCAGCCAATATGTCACTGTCTTGACCCGATAGAATGGTTTGATTGGCAGCCGCAAGCTTCGCTAAAGTCAGCTCCGGCATATCAATAGCATCAGATAAATCATGCTCAGGTTCAAAGCTCAGGGCGCCCATGGCTGAATCGCCAATATAAGCCAAGCGATCTAAAACATTAATTTGCTGTATAGGTTTGTCCATAACCTTCCGAAAAAACCTATCCATCAGCAGCATGCCCCAACCATCAGGCAAGCTATCTGACAACAGACCGCAAAGATAATGACTGGACGCATGACTGCCATAATAAGGCGCACTGCGTAGTGGCATCTCGATAGGCGATATCTCTAAACCATCAGCAATCCACGCCGCATCATAGCCAAATACAGGGCGGCGTCCGTCCATTGTGAGCTGACCGATAAGACGTTTAGATCCAAAGCCTTTATAATAGACATTAATAACAGATATTGGTTGGTACATAGCGTTACTCGCTAGCTTTATTTGATGCTCGCAGGCGTGGGTTTTGTTTAGCGATAATGTCTTCAATACTGCTAGGTTTGATGTCAAACAATTCGGCAAAATGATTAATCATACCAAGTGCAATGGCAAGCCGGATTACATTATCTAGCGTGCCACCTTGTCCCGACTCAATGCGAGCCACTGTACTGACACCAACACCTGCTTTTTCTGCTAGAGTAGCTTGGGTTAGATTGAGTACCAATCGCTGCGTTTTTAGGCGCTCACCCAAAATGACAGCTATCTCACTTGGCGTATAAAAATCAAATCGCATATTATATTAATCGCTCATAATTGGATGTTTAAGTGCTATTATAGCATTTAAAGACTCAAATATGAATGATGGTGTATATAAGTAATAAGTTGACAGCAAATTATATTGCTCTAGCACTCATCTTTAGTGTCATGAATCATGCGGAAAATATTAAAATATAGTTTTAACCCTTTAAAGTATAGCGCTTGTGAAGCAAGAAGATGTCGCAAGGCTATCGTCAGAGTTTCAATAGAGCTCTATTCATATTTATCAGTCAGATAGGTTGGGATATCAATTTTAGTTTACTGTTATTAGCGATTCAGATATATTACATACCATTTGTGCAAGGATAGATGATGAATTTCGTGACTATTGATGTGGAAACTGCTAACTCAGATGTCGGCTCTATTTGCCAAATAGGAATGGCGAAATATATCAAGGGTAAGCTGGTAGATACTTACTGTCATTTTATCAGACCAGCGTCTAGCTTTAGTCGAGTAAATACAGGCATTCACGGTATCGATACCATGCAAGTTAAAGACGCGCCGTCTATGTTTGATATTTATGGCAATATCATTCAGTTTGTTGGGAACAATATGGTGGTCAGTTACACCGATTTTGATCAAAGAGCGATAACCAAATGCTTAGATGATCATAATTTACCGCTACCTTCTTGGCAATGGGTGGACGCCTCACGCATGGTACGTGATACTTGTCAGCGCTTTAAGGATTCAGGATATAACCTTGCCAATGTGTGCCGCGAGTGGCGATATGATTTTAACCATCATGACGCCTTAGAAGATGCTAAGGCATGCGGTTTTGTGACAACTACGATTCTTAGAGAAAATAGCGCCTGCATTACAGAGTGGTTACAAGACGCCTCATCTCAATCAAAAAACAAACATACGCCGCCGCGATTCCCTCAAAATCGAGCGATAGCAGGCAATAAAGAGGGGCGGTTTTTTGGACTAAATATTTGTTTTACAGGTGAGCTGTCCATAAAGCGGGCCGAAATTACTGAGATTGCTGCAAAGCAAGGATTCCATGTTAAGGCAGGTGTGTCCAAAAAGCTTGATTACTTGGTTGTGGGAACGCCCGACTTAGCCGTACTAAATGGACATGATAAAAGCAGTAAACAGCGCAAGTCTGAGGCGTTGATAGCAGAAGGTAGTGATATCAGTATTATTACAGAGTATGAGTTTCTTAAAATACTAAAACTATAGTTTGATTCTTTGTTTTTTATAATGGGCTTCATAGATAATGAAAAACTTCATTGATAACGTCATGGCACGGTTTAAAGAAAAATACGATGCCAAGGACAATGATACAAAGTCCACTTTTATCGATTTGCCGCCTGATATAAAACAGTCAAGTCGTACGAGCCAATACGATAACAGTGACTCAGATGATATCGATAACCTAGCGACGTTTGTCCTCTCATCAGACGACTTAACAAGCCGTCAAAATGACCAAATTATACCCTCAAATCAAAACCTCAAAAAAGGACGCTGGGTCACTCAGTACGAGTCCATAACGATTCATGGTCGCACAATTGAACGGGGATTTATTTATGTGGGTGCGCAGCTTGATACATTGGTCGGCTATGGTATTGAGCCCTCATTAATAGATGAGCGCTTATCAGTCAGTCCGCCGAAATTCATACATAGCATGACCACCATTTATAGTGATGAGTCGCTTGGATACTGGCCAGCTTACGTGCAGCTTTCACCCGCATGCCGCGGCATTTATTTAGACTGGTTGGCGTCAGATCGTACCCATCCTAATATACCCATCGGTTACGTGTTTATTTACTTCAACGGGCTTGAGCGCCGCGTGATTGAAAGTATCAGTGAAGATAATGTCTCTGACGATGAGTTCATTAGCCTCTATAATGAAGTGTATCGTTTGCATACGATTTATGGCGAGCAGTCCTCTTTTTATAACTTCTTAGATTAACACATGAAGTGCAATACCAAATGCAAGGTGAAAAAAAGACC
>NZ_JBQSXG010000207.1:0-3847 GCF_052378005.1 Psychrobacter sp. AOP31-B2-9 | reverse complement strand
GTCAGCCAAAATGGCTGCCTTTTTAAAGTCGCCTGAGCGCATTACTAGAATAGCTGAAGACATTGCTATCCACTTTATGGAGAAAGTAGAGCCTCACGGTTTTAAAGCAATGATAGTAACTCCAGATCGTCATGCTTGTGTGCTATATAAAGAGGCACTTGACGAGCATTTCCCTGAAGCGGCCAGTAAAGTGGTTATTTCTACTACCGCCAACGATGATTATGAGTTTAAGAAAAAATGGGGTGTCGACAAGAGCCAACAAGAAAAAATTGTCGATGAGTTTAATGATGCTAGCTCAGAGCTTAAATTTATTATCGTCACTGCAAAACTTTTAACCGGTTTTGATGCGCCTATTTGTCAGACCATGTACCTAGATAAGTCCATGAAAGACCATACCTTGCTACAAGCGATTTGCCGAACCAACCGTCTATACCCAGGCAAGACCTTTGGCTGTATTGTTGATTACTTTGGCGTATTTGATGATGCCGCAAAAGCACTAGAGTTTGATGAGTTAGGTGCTCAGCAAATCATTACTAACCTGTCAGAGCTACGCGAACAGCTACCACAGGCCATGCACAATGCCCTATCCCACTTTGAAGGTGTAGATAGAACCTTAGAAGGTTTTGAAGGCTTAGAAGCGGCACAGAATGCTATAGCCAATAATGAAAAGAAAGATGCTTTTGCGTTGGACTTTAAATTTCTATTTAAGCTTTGGGAATCGTTGTCACCGGACTCAGTATTAGATGAATATAACCAAGACTATAAGTGGCTGGCTCAGGTTTATGAATCGGTTAAGCCCGCTTCAGACAGTACCGGGAAACTGCTTTGGTTGACGCTAGGCGCACAGACTACCAAATTGATTCATGACAACGTGCATGTGGGTAGCGTGCATGTCTTAGATGAATTCGTCATGGACGCAGATATCATCGAGGATATCTTTAATAATCCTAGTCCGAAAAAAGTAAAGCAACTAGAGAAAGCTTTAATTGAGCGTTTTAAGAAAGCAGGCGGTTTGCCTACCTTTAAGTCTCTCAGTGAACGACTAGAAGCTTTACGTGATAAAGCGGAAAAAGGGTTGATAGCTTCAATTGATTTTGTAAAAGAGCTTTGTAAGATCGCTAAAGAAACAGTGCAGGCAGAGAAAGAGCTAGAAATCGATGTTCAAGAGAAATTACCTACAGCGGCTCTGTCTGAATTATTTCTAGAGCTAAAAACGGATCAAACACCGGCCGTGGTCGAACGCATTGTTGGTGATATCGACGCTATTGTGAGAATTGTTCGCTTTCCTGGCTGGCAGACAACCAGCGCTGGCGAGCGTGAAGTACAAAAATCATTACGCAAAGCACTTTTGAAATATAAGCTGCATAAAGACCAAGAACTGTTTGATCGGGCTTATGCTTATATTAAGGAGTATTACTAATTTATTAAGTATACAGCTACAGCATTCATATGGAAATTACAACAATGGCATTTATAGACTCAATAGATGATGAATTCAAGATTAAAATTGAAGAAGAGTCACAGACTGATTTACTAGAAGTGTGGAAGTATTTAGATAATGACACAGTGTTTAAGCTGAAATTTTGGCATGCAAAAAACTCACTTAATGAAGAGTTGGCCAAAGAGATTTGGTTAAACGAAACTCGGCAATTAAATAAGCTAAAATCTGTTACTAATGCAGAAAAATATCTTGAAGTAATCCATGATAGCTTCATCGATAACAGTGGTAATTACTGCCTAATCTACCCCACTGATGAAGAGTCTAAAACACTGGATACCAAGCTAATAGCAATAGAAGCCAAGCCTGCAAGGATAGGTTTGTTTTCTAAGAGCAAAAGTCATTGGTTAAGCAAAGACAAGATAATGTCTACTACCAGTAGAATGCTTTTATGGAAGAATATACTAAGGCTGATAGAAGGCATTGAGATATTGCATGGCCAAGACATCATTCACAGAAACATCAATACTAATAGCGTGATTTATAAAGAAAGTGAAGAAATTGACGACACTGAAAGATTGGTGCTGAGTGGTTTTGAAAAATCATTAGATTTTAACAAGATTAATAAACCTATATTTATGGGTGAGCACAAGGATGTTATTTGCACGACTCACCAAGACTGGAGCGACTTAGGTGTTTTAATATTAGAATTATTGGGAATTGAGTCCGACAGTTTTCAAGAAAAACTACTGCGCAACGAAGCATTGGCGGTAAGACTTCTACTAGAGGGTCATTCAACTGGCCATACTAAATTAGTGGATAAGACTCAGCTAAAGTTATTAGTAGAACAAGCCATTACAGACTTGTCAGAAGTTGATAATTCATTCTCGCCGGTATTCTATATAACAACAGCAGGCTTTGATTCTGAGATATTTGGTGACATTAGAAACGTTATTAAAAATTACTTAATCGACAATGCAGTTCAAAATTATGATGCTCAGAACCTAACAAGTTCTGATGTCATCGACATTATCAAAGAAGATATTACGTTAGACCCCTTTCGTATATTTAATGATAGGTATCGCAATGGATTTATTTTAAAAGGGAAGAATTTTCTATATAGATTTAAAAAGTTCAAGCACGTTAACTTTGATGATTGGTATGTTTCTTACATAACGGCCATATATGATAGTGTCCCTGACTGGCTGAATTATGCAGAAACCATCGAAATTAAGGGGAGTTTGGTTTTTATACCTAATGCATTTAAGCTTATGCAAAAGAACGAGTTTTCGGATGAAAACTCATGGAAGCTAAAGTTAATACAGTTCAAAAAAGAGCAAAAGTATACAGACTCTGAGCTACAATGCCTTCAGGGTTTGTTGTTATCTTTTGCGATTGACGTAGCGCGCTCGGAAACGGAAAAGTACCTAATTAGCCTAGATCGCATTGAAGATGATCAACTAAAAGAGGGAAAAGGGTTAATCCTAGATGATGGGCTCTTTTATTATACGTTAGAGTACAAAAAAGAAAATAATGATATTAACAACAAGCTATCAGACTCACTAAGCCTAAGACAGCCTTTTGATAGATTTAAACAACACTTTAGCGATCCATCTAAACTTACTGACAAATGGGTTATTGAGACTACCACCAAGTCTCGTAGAAGCACAGACAAAAAAGACAAGTTAGATGCGGAATATGTGGGGCAATCACCCAATCTAGACTATATATTCTCCACAAAACAACCGTTAGAGCGGAGCATAAGTAATTTATCAGAAGAATTGGTTAGAATTTACCCTAAGGACCATGATGGAACAATCGCTCAAATTGAAAGGCGGGAGAGAATATTTTATTTTTTACTCAATCAAAGCTCTTTAATATCAAGTATCGCAGACCCGTCCAAAAAATTCTTTGTTACCTCTCGCAAATTTGATCTTGAGGCTTCTCTTATTTCATTAGATGAATCCAAAAAAGAAGTGTTTTCTTCTTTGGTGAAAACCCAACCAAATTACTTCATTGAAGGCCCTCCAGGTGTGGGTAAAACACACCTTATAACCACCTATGTTGATTATCTTTTCCACGAAGAAAACAGCTCAAAGGTGCTTTTGTCTGCTCAGAGTCATGCCACTGTCAATATGCTTTATGATGAAATCACTGAGAAACTCAAAAAGCACGAGTCTTTTGATAGCCTAATTATCATCCCAAACTTTAAGGCTGAAAAAAATGACGATGGTAGTAATGCAGAAACCCTTATTCAAAACGCGACAAACCCTTATATTGATAAATTCAAAAAAAGCGAGATGTTTAGTAAATATTCCAAAGAACCGCTTATTAAGCAGAAGCTCGATAAATTTATTAGTAAATCAGACGCTAAGTTTTTCAATCAAGTTTTACGTGCTGCCAATCTAG
>NZ_JBQSXG010000206.1:0-3858 GCF_052378005.1 Psychrobacter sp. AOP31-B2-9 | reverse complement strand
AAAAATCTAAATAGTTATAGTGTGCAGATATAGGTTTATTGTTGTGTCTTCGCAATCAACAGCATCGGTTGAGCTGCCAATATAATAAATTGGATTATGATTAGGGAATCCTAGCTAAGATCTTGATATTATCGGCGGCTTGCGCCTAGGTTGGTGCAATTTTAGCGATCAGCAGCCCTAATATTTGAATGTTCAACATGCCCTAATTGAGTAGTACCAGATAATGTCAAAACCATTCATCTTAGTACCACCTCATGTTACTAGCGTCATAAGACAGCGTAATATCAGCGTGCTACAATGCCAAAATCAACATGAAAATCAGTGTAAAACTAATAGTGAATGCGCTTACTATTGAATAGTAACTGCTGAGTAATAGCTGCCTGTGAATAGTGACTGCCTTCTCAGTATATGAAAAACATTGATTCCTTAAACGCTCTAATATCGCATGCTGATAGCATTCAAAACGTTATATAATTCACAATAGATTTCCACCAACCCCACTAGGGCGTGTCCTCATTTTAAAAATGGTGATGAAAATAAGATAAATTGAAGTCAAACAAGGAAGATAGCGCAGATAATATCTAGATATTAGTCAGCTATTTGACGCCGTTTGGCAAAATTTAACTATTTTTAACCCATTTAGATGACTATCGATTGAATTGAGGACACGCCCTAATATAAAAAGGATCTCCCATGAGCGAGTTGCAACTGTCTGACCGCGTTAATAACATCAAACCATCACCTACCCTAGCGATTACTAATAAAGCCAAAGAGCTAAAAGCCGCCGGTAAAGATATTATCGGTCTGGGTGCGGGTGAGCCTGACTTTGACACACCAGAGCACATCAAAAAAGCAGCCATCGATGCCATTAATAATGGTTTTACCAAATATACGGCTGTCGACGGAACGCCAGAGCTAAAAAAAGCCATCATTGAAAAGTTCAAAAATGATAACGACATCAGCTATGAGCCTAACGAAATTCTAGTATCGGTTGGTGGTAAACAATCATTTTTCAACCTTGCTCAAGCCTTTATCAACCCAGGTGATGAAGTCATCATTCCAGCACCGTTTTGGGTCAGCTATCCTGACATGGTTATCATCGCAGAAGGCGTGCCAGTCATCGTCAAATGCCCAGCTGAGCAAAACTTCAAAATCACACCAGAGCAACTAGAAGCGGCCATTACTGATAAAACCAAAATGTTGGTATTAAATAGCCCATCTAACCCAACTGGTATGATCTATACTTTGGAAGAGCTGAAAGCACTGGCTGAAGTATTGAAAAAGCACCCACAAGTCTACGTGGCCTCAGATGACATGTATGAGCATATTCGCTGGACAGGTGATAAGTTCTACAACATCTTAAATGCCGCTCCTGAGCTGAAAGACCGTGCCATTATCTTAAATGGCGTCTCTAAGGCCTATGCAATGACAGGCTGGCGTATCGGTTATGCTGGTGGCCCTGCCAAGCTTATTGGCGCAATGAAAAAAGTTCAATCGCAATCTACTTCATGCCCAACCTCTATCAGCCAAGTCGCAGCAAAAGCAGCCATTAGCGGCGACCAAAGCGTGCTAGAACCAATGGTAGAAGCATTTGAGAAGCGTTGCGATCTCGTGGTTGACGGCTTAAACGCCATCAAAGGTATTACCTGCTTGCGTCCTGATGGCGCATTTTATGTATATCCAAATATCGTGCCATTAATCAAAGCCGCTGGTTTGTCTTCTTGTACTGAATTTTCAGCATGGTTATTGGATAAAGTCGGCGTAGCCGTTGTACCTGGCGACGCATTTGGCCTTGGTGGTTACATGCGTATCTCTTATGCCACTGATGAAGCCACACTAAAAGATGCGTTATCTCGTATCGAAAAAGCGGTTGCTGAATTGGATGTTGCCGAATAAGTATTACAGCATCATTTTTTCAAAAGTGTTTTATAGAAAAAGGCGCCACATATTCACTATATGGCGCCTTTTTTCGAATATTTTATAATCAGTAGTGATACTAAATATACAGCCTGCCTTTGACATGCTCATCACACACTCAGTGGAAGAAGGACGAAATCTAGAATAAATACGTGAGAAAGCGGCCTATTCACTCATTAAAATAATAATATTTGCCAATTATGAAAAAAAAAGCTTGACGTATTTTTTATCTTTGCTAGAATACGCCCCACTTAGCAAGAACTCGTTAGAGACTTTCTAAGCTTGTTGTAAGGGTATTAAATACTTACAGCCTATTCTCCAATAGCTCAGTTGGTAGAGCAACGGACTGTTAATCCGTGTGTCCCTGGTTCGAGCCCAGGTTGGAGAGCCACATTTTAGTAGTAAATCTTTTGAATTATCATTAATTCGATTATGGCATTTGCCAAAACCCTCATCAATTTGATGAGGGTTTTTTTATGGCTGTTATTTCCTTAATTTACGTGCACAAGACAAACGATCTGGTTTAGTTAGTCGATATGACACTAGGGCGTGTCTTCAATTCACCCGATAGTCATCTAAATGGGCTAAAAGTGGCTAAATCTTGCCAAAAATCGTCAAATAGCTGACTAATATCCCGATATTATCTGCGCTATTTTTCTTGTTTGACGGCAATTTATCTCATTTTTATCACCATTTTTGAAATGAAGACACGCCCTAATAAATAAAAACGGCATTAGTATAATAATTATACTAATGCCGTTTTTATTTGACTGCCTGTGATACAAGCGATTCAGAACCTTAATGTGCTCGTGATGATATAACCATCATTAAGGTAAGAAGATAGAAATATGCGCTTGCTCTTTGTTTTCTTGAATCACATTGTCATATGCTGATAGCTGATCAGTAGAAAAGCTATTGGTGAGCTGCCACATAGTTGCAAATATGACCGTTAATAGCACCGCCATGACAGCAAGAATAATCCATAGCGGTGTCTCACTCGTGAGTGTATGTTTTATCTGATCAGGAATGGCCCAAAATGGTGAAAATTCGTTCTTGTTACCTCGTAGGTGCTCAATTTCATCACCCAATCGCGAGATAAGATAACGAATTTTTTCAGGGGCTTCTAAACGATACTTACCTTGAAAACCAAGCAGCATTGCATAGTGGTAAACTTCTAAGGCTGGTAGATGCTTCTCCCCTTGCTCACGCAATCCATCCAAGCGATCAAAAAACTCATTACCAGCAACTTGTGAACCAAACAAATCCAACTGTAAAGGATTTAACTCCCAAGAATCTTTGAGTGTCTGAAACTCTGGTTCTTGCGATGTCATGATGGTTTCATCAATCAACGCACAGTAAGCGTATTTGGCCTCATGAATATCTTCTGACATAAAACCTTTTTTGCGCGCACTGCTCTCAAACTTATCTAAAAAGTTATATATCTTTTGGCGAAATTTTCTCGGCTCAGTGCTGAAATAGTGATTGCGCAGTAAGAACACTAAATAAAAGCCGTCGTACATGATATCGACTAACGACTGGCTACTAATACGCCTATCAAGGCCTGTTGCTGAAACTTTTGATGCTACCTCACCTGAATCTAGTAGTGAAGGCGCAGAACCCGTTGAATTATTTCCTGCCATGACTGTTCCTAATGCGTATTATTTTTCGAATACTACCTAGGGTGTGTCCCTGTTTAAAAAGGACAATAAAAACGCACCCTACGCCAATAAAAGTAACTAGAGCGTGTCTTCAATTCACCCGATAGTCATCTAAATGGGCTAAAAGTGGCTAAATCTTGCCAAACATCGTCAAATAGCTGGTTAATATCCCGATATTATCTGCGCTATTTTTCTTGTTTGACGGCAATTTATCTCATTTTTATCACCATTTTTGAAATGAAGACACGCCCTAATAAAAATGTTGAATGACAATCTATGATAC
>NZ_JBQSXG010000205.1:0-3893 GCF_052378005.1 Psychrobacter sp. AOP31-B2-9 | reverse complement strand
GTCTGATGCCAGCATACTTTTTAGAACACCACCAAGGAATAAAGTTATGGGCACAGAAACACAATCGCAGGCTAGTGCTGCTGAATTAGAAGCGCTAGATAATGGTTTTATGGGGCATCCTAAACCGTTACGTCCGTTGTTTTTTACAGAAATGTGGGAACGGTTTTCTTATTATAGTATTCGTCCGCTATTAGTATTGTTTATGGTAGCGACGGTCAGTAGTGGCGGTTTTGGCTTCGATGAGGTCACAGCTTCTGCTATCTATGGTATTTTTGCAGGCTCATTGTATTTAGCGGCCGTACCGGGCGGTTGGCTGGCAGATAATTGGCTGGGACAAGAGCGAGCACTGTGGTGGGGCAGTATTATTATCGCCCTAGGTCACTTGTGTATCGCGCTATCCGCTATGTTTGGTATGACGCTATTTTTTGTTGGCCTGATGTGTATCGTTCTCGGTTCAGGTTTATTTAAAACTTGTATTTCAGTAATGGTCGGAGCTTTGTATCCCAAGGGTGATGCACGCCGAGATAGCGGCTTTACTTTATTCTATATGGGTATCAATATCGGTGCGCTATTGGCCGCCCTTATCGTTGGCGTATTTAAAGAAAAAGGTATGTGGCATGTAGGCTTTGGTGTCGGTGGTCTAGGCATGCTGGCTTCATTATTGATTTATCGTTTTTCAGCTAAAAAAACGTTAAATCGCTATGCTCGTGCCAAAAATATCACTCCTGAATGGGAACAAACGACTGGGCTTTTCAAAAATGTAGGTCGCTGGGTGGCAGGGTTTCTGGCGTTACTTGTCGCCATTACTTTGTTGGTGGCGACTGGTATTATGCCATTTAACCCTGAGATGGTTGCCCAATATATGACGTACATCATTGCAGCAGTAGTGATACTGTACTTTGCTGTCATGTTTATTTCACCGCGATTGGACAAAGCCGATAAGCTGCGTTTGCTGATTTGTTTTATCTTAATCATTGGCTCGACGCTATTTTGGTCGAGCTTTGAGCAGCAGCCAACGTCGTTTAACTTATTCGCCGATCGCTATACAGATCTTAACGTTTTAGGCTTTGAAGTGCCTAGTATTTGGTTTCAGTCGCTCAATCCTTTGTTTATTCTCATATTAGCGCCGATCATCAGCATTGTATGGGTCAAGCTTGCAAATCGAGGCCTTGAGCCGAATAGTATGGTAAAGTTTGCGCTTGGTATGTTGCTCGCTGCCGCAGGCTTTGCATTGATGATTTTTGCCTCAAAAAGTATTTTGACTAGCGATGGCGGTTTGGCTTCACCTTTATGGTTAGTCGGTAGTTTATTATTGCTGACGCTTGGTGAGTTAGCGCTCAGTCCTGTTGGTCTGTCTGCAATGACTAAGCTTGCGCCAAAAGGCATGCAAGGTCAGATGATGGGGCTTTTCTTTGCCTCTATCGCCATGGGTAACTTGGTCGCGGCTTTCTTTGGTGGTCATGTCTCGGCTGATAAAATCGAAGGGTTGCCGGGATTATTTACGATGATGACAACCTTTTTGGTGGTCACAGCCGTTATCTTATTGGCATTAGCCAAACCGATCAATAATATGCTACAAAAAAGCGAGCATGCAGATACGCTGAGCTAATTGAAACACAGGGTTAAAGTGATTTGGTATCAATACTAATACCAGCAAAAATGTTAGATGGCGAGACGTGTTACCATCATCGGTGGCACGTTTTATGGTTGCACTTAGTAAGTTATTGACCCCGCGCTATTGAAAGTCCGCTTTCCGCCCAAACATCTAATGATGCTCTGCTGTAATCCTATAAGGCTATTAAAAATAGCTAGCCTCATTTATCTGCTCATTGACAACATTTTAGTTTTTAAGACATTGAACCGCTTACTTAGGTTTAGATACTGAGCATTCAATGAATGGTAAATAACAAACGCTTAAAACAGTTTTACTTGCTCAAATAAGACGACTATCCATAGTCGCCTCACAATATGATTTTTCTAAATCTCATTTTTTTAAAATCAATAAGGACACTTTTTATGAATAAACAAAGCATCCACGATCGTATCGACAGTCTACGTCAGGCATTAGTAGCACAAGACCTGACCGCGATTATCGTACCATCTGCTGATCCTCATCTATCTGAGTATCTGCCAGAATATTGGCAAGCGCGTTTATGGTTGTCAGGATTCACAGGCTCAGTCGGTACGCTCGTTGTTACCGCTGATTTTGCTGGATTATGGACGGACAGCCGCTATTGGGTACACGCCGCTGACCAATTAGAAGGTACAGGTATTAGCTTAGAGAAGCTTGCACCGGGTCAGCCGAATCATATTGATTGGCTCGCCGAGCATTTGGCGGAGGGTGACAGCGTGGCAGTCGATGGCAATGTATTGTCTATCTCTGAACAAGATAGATTGTTAAATGCCTTTGATGCCAATGACATTACGTTAATCACTGAGCGTGACGTATTTACAGAAATATGGAGCGATCGTCCAGCGCTACCAACTGCCAGTCTATATCAACACGATGCGCAGTTTGTCGCGCAGTCTGCTACCTCAAAACTTGCCGCTGTACGCGCAGGTATGGCTGAGGCAGGCGCAACCCATCACTTGCTTTCAAGCTTAGACGATATTGCTTGGCTGACCAATTTGCGTGGCGCTGATGTTGACTATAACCCTGTGTTTTTGGCACATATGCTGATTGATGCTGAAACAGCGACTTTGTTTGTCGATAATAATAAAGTTAGCGCAGATATTGTACAAAGCTTAAAAGACAGCGGTATCACCCTTGCTGATTATGACGCTGTGCAAGATGCATTAGGGACATTGACTGCTGATGACTTATTGCTATTAGATCCGAGTAAAGTGGCAGTGGGTACGCTATCTAAAATGGCAGACGGCGTAGGTTTTATTGAGCAAATGGCGCCAAGCACTTTGTTAAAATCGGTTAAATCTGAGGCTGATATTGATCATGTACGTGAAGCCATGCGTCAAGATGGTGCTGCATTAAGTGAGTTTTTTGCCGTATTTGAGCAGCGCTTAGCAGACGGTGAACGCTTAAGTGAGCTGGACGTCGATAGTATGCTCATCGAAGTGCGCAGTCAGCAGCCACATTATGTCTCACCAAGTTTTCCAACGATTGCAGGCTTTAATGAAAATGGTGCGCTGCCGCATTACCGCGCAACGCCAGAGAAGTTTAGCTACTTAGATGTCAACGAAGGTGAAGGTGGTTTACTACTCATTGACTCAGGCGCTCAGTATCAAAACGGCACGACCGACATCACGCGCGTGGTCGGTATTGGACACGTAAGCAGCGAGCACAAGCGTGACTTCACCACCGTACTCAAAGCCCATATTGCGTTGGCCAAAGCGCATTTCCCTGATGGTATCGCCTCACCGTTAATCGATGCGATATGCCGTGCGCCATTGTGGCAAGCTCAGATGGATTATGGTCATGGTACAGGTCATGGCGTTGGTTATTTCTTGAACGTCCATGAAGGTCCACAAGTTATTGCTTATAGTGCCAGCACGCCGAAAGAGCGCGCGATGAAAGTAGGTATGATATCCAGTAATGAGCCAGGTTTATACCGCGAAGGCAAATGGGGTATTCGTATCGAGAATTTGGTGGTTAACACACCAGTTGCCAATCCTACTGAGACGGAATTCGGTCAATTCTTAAACTTTGAAACCATCACTTATTGCCCAATTGATACCCGTCTAATTGAGCCTGCATTATTAACTCAAGTCGAGATTGATTGGCTTAATGACTATCATAGCCAAGTCTATGCGGAGCTAAAAGACCGTGTTGAAGGCGCGGCACTTGACTGGCTGACTGAGCGTACTAAGGCTATCTAAAGTAAACGCTTATATCTGCGAATCTAAAATAAAAAATCCCCGTAAAGTTGAACTGACCC
>NZ_JBQSXG010000204.1:0-3898 GCF_052378005.1 Psychrobacter sp. AOP31-B2-9 | reverse complement strand
TAGAAGCAGTTGTAATATAGCCGCGATTGAATTAATGGAAGTAGGCGTCAAAGCTGTCATGACTAATGCTTTAGAAGTTCAAATGGTATTACTCGAAACGGTTAAACGTTTTGAGAAAATCAAAGTATATGATAATTCAGATCCAGTAGCGTTCCAGACAATGCTTGCTTTAGGTAAGTCGCTAAAAAATATTTTAGATCAGCCTCTTTTAAATAATGAAGGTGAAGCAGTACAAAATATTCGCTACAAGTGTGAAGGCTATCTTGAAATCTAATAAGGAATATAAACATTATGAAAGATGTGATTACAGCAAGCTCTAAGAAAGCTATTAAGACGGTAAGTTCCAAAAACCCAGCTTCTAGCGCTTATCAAGGGTTTGAGATGCTAGTTAAAGCTTACGCAGATTATAAAACTATCTGTCAGACTGAGTATACAAAACGTGAAGCGATAGCTGCATGGGAAAATGTACATCTTACTAAGTCCAATAACCAAAGAGAGTTTCTAGAGTCTTATCTAAAAGAACGCTTCGCAGAACGTCGTCATGTGATAGATGAGATGTTCGTAAGGCTTGATCAGGGGATTGAAAATGATAATCCTGAGTTGATCACGATGGCTATGAGCGCAATAGAAAACACGGTTAAATCTTCACCACTTCAAGAAGCCGGTCAGGTATTAATGGCGATGAATGACCCAAACATCGACAAAATTGAGTTTTAAAAGTAATAAATACTTGAGTCGATTTAGTGCTATAAGTCTATATTACTAAAATAAAAACTAATTTACTTAACTCTAGCGAGCAGGGCGGTTTATTTCTTGCCTAACAATGAGCGCAGCTGTTTAATCGTGGCATGAATGCTTTGATCGAGTACAGGTTTTGCAAATAAAGGCTCATAGCTCTTTGGTAGGGCAGGATTATCAGACAATTGTGGATGTAAGGCACTTTTGCATTTTTGTGCAGTATGGGGCGTGTTTTGGCCTAGCACGTTCAGCAACATACCTTCTAGGCATAACGGCTTTGAATATAAGATTGTAATGCCAGAATCTTTAGCGGCTTTAATATCTTGTTGATTAACAGGGACGTCGCTATCCATCAAAATAAACTTTTTATCATAACCAACATGGCGGCTCTTTTTGACTGTATCTTTAATGATATCGTGCGGTGAGCCACCACTAGAAAAGTCTAAAGTAATTTTACTGCCAGAGCGCCTTTCATGATAGATACCTTTCATATGACTCAAGAATGCTTTGTCATGCTCACCTTCACCCATAACAAGCAAGGTAGTTTTGTTGACTGACCGAGGTTTACGCTTTGCCATAACCCAACCCCCTTATAGATTTGGTATCGCGTCAAACGCGCCAGCCATATATTTCGCATAAAGGTTATCGTCATTACGAACCCCTTCCATCTCATCTAACCGCCAAGCTTCTGAAGCCTGCTCGTATTTTTCGACCAAATAAATTTGATGCTTATTTAACAAATTAAACACCTCGGGCGTATGGCAACTAAAAATAAGCTGAGCATTATGAGGGTTATGATGCGATGAGCGAAACAAATCAAAAATGGCGGGTAATAGTAGGGGGTGTAAGTCGTTATCAAGCTCATCGATAATAGCTACGCCACCATTTTTAAGCACAGGTAGTATTAGGCCAAGCAAGCTATAAGCAGATTGTGTGCCATTAGATTCTTCATAAATCATAAGCTCAAATGAGTCATCACCGACTTTATGAACACCAAAGGGCAGCAGTACTTCTTGCTGCTTTCCTTCATTGACCATCATAACGCTTTTTATATTAATTTCATCGATGCCCGTATCAAACTGACAAAGTAGCTTTTCAGCGGTTTGTTTTAAACCATCATCCTTAGCAAACAATTCAGTCATCTCAGGTATAGACTGGCTAAGACTGCCAAGCCTACCCATTGAGACGACATTGGTTTTATAGCCTTCCAACATCTCAATGATTGCTTCTGCCAGTGGTTCATCAAGCAAATTGGCATAACTGATCAAAGAGGCGTTTTTTTTCACGTCATCTGCAAGTGATGGGATGACAAAGCTGCGATGCTTATAAACCATCTCATCACCATCATAGTGACGGCTAAAAACGTAGCTAAATAAGCGACTGGTCTTTTTATATAGCGCTTCATTGATCACGCGGCTTTGGCTAAGCGTTAGCTCATAGCGATACTCTTCATAAACACCATCAGTATTTTTGAGTAAAAAACCCATCTCAAATTCAGATGTATTGTTTTGGTTCAGCGCAAAAGGGCTATACGGGATATTGTCTTCTGAATCAAGGCTACTAGTAGAGCCACAAATAAACCAGCGCAAAAACGATACTGCTTTGAGCAGTTGCGTCTTACCGGAGCCATTCGCACCTAAGATCGCTGTGACTTTATTGAGCCGATACTGATCATGCTCAGTATCAATATAAAAGTCATAGTTAGACTCAGTTGGCTGCTTACCTAGCGTAAACGATACTTCCGTTGCTTCTGGGTAAGAATAAAAATTATCGAAACGAATATAGGTAATCATAGTCAGCCGTTTTTAACGATATTTTGTGGTTTATAGACTACGATAGCATAAATAACGATCATGCAGTATAGTTTAGCTTGTCAAAACAGTCATATTTTCAGTGTTCTCGCAATATTTGATTCGAAGCTCCTTGAAACTGACCTGACCGTTTTGAACAGCTTGCTTGATAATTTTCTGACGCGCATTAAGTCTAGCATTACCTGTTTTTACCTCAGCAATAATTATTTGTACTTCTTCTATATCAGCCAATCCTTCTGAACAGGCATGAAGGTTTTGAAAAATCATATAATCAATCGGCTCTCCTAAGAAGCGGCAATCAGATGGATTGTAAGGAAAGTCAGCGATGAAGGGCGTGAACTGTTCACCGATTTGACCTTTTAGAACGTTACGCTGCATGTTATTAGAGCGCTTTTTAGCGTCTTTTACTTTTTGTTCAAGCTCAACCTCAAAATCAGCTTGTTGCTGGGTTATCGCGGTTTGAATATTGGCGATATCACGCTCGCTTTGTAAAATAGTTTTGTTTTGCGCTAATATTTTTTGGACGGCAAGTACCAGCAAAACCAAAGCAACAAGTATAGTGAGTAGTAAAATAGTATTGTTCATAATCGGTTCCTAAGTAAAATATAATAAACGTGGCTAGGCTTTTGGCTATTGCTTTGGCGTCATATCCATTTCTTGCAAACGAGCAAAGACAGTATCTGAAAACGGCTTAAAGTAATTCCATGATTTGTATTTTTGGTTATATTTGCCGCCGCCTTCGTTACGCCACTGCTTTAATATTTCGATGACATCGTGGTTATAGGTCACGCATTTCACCGATACCATGCCTGAATTAAATACTCTCACATCTACCCAGCTGTGCTTGATTGTGAAGCGATAAGTGCTATAGCCCTTATCAAAGCTTTCATTATCATCCTCTTCAGTGATTGTTTGGCAGTTATAGGTAGGTTCAACTGATAGAGTAGGTGCTGTTAAAGTACTTGCTTCAGGGAATACCCATTGTTTATTACTCACACAGTCTAAAATGTAGTCTTTCGCTTCAGTACTTGGCAGCTCCATATCTTGTTTAATAATCTCACGCAAGTCGATCTCTATTGTCTTGATACCAAGCTGCTTAATAAATGCAGATTTATCCGCATCGATAAATGATGTTACTGCCACCTCGATAAACATTATTTCGTCATCGATAGTCGCTACTAGATCAGGTCGTATAGAGCCAATAGCTTGTTCTGTGACCAAATGATCAAACTGCCATGTTTTTTCTTCATTGTGTTCATCATCAGGTAGTGCTGGTAGTGTTAAATATTTCTCTACCATAATGACTTGCTTAGCAAACTTGTGTAGGATACTTTCAGGGTGAATCGTAC
>NZ_JBQSXG010000203.1:0-3961 GCF_052378005.1 Psychrobacter sp. AOP31-B2-9 | reverse complement strand
CAGTTTAAAAAGTAGCTTTATAAATTATAAACTTTATCAGTCATAAATTTTATTACATCGTTTTTATTACAATAGAAAGGAGTTCCACATGGTATACCAAGGAAATCGCATCACGGTGACAATGCTAGAGGATGGCATCGCCAACATGCAGTACAACGCTGAAAATGAGAGCGTAAACAAATTTGATGCCGAAACCAACAAACAGTTCGGTGAAGCGGTCAGTGCGCTAGAAAAAGCGGACGACGTAAAAGGTCTTATCGTCACTTCAGGCAAAGGTGTGTTTATCGCTGGTGCTGACATCACAGAATTTGTAGGTTCTTTCAAAAAATCAGAAAGTGAAATCAAAGATTGGGTTGTTCATGTCAATGACGCGTTCAATCGTTTTGAAGACTTACCCTTTCCAAAAGTTGCGGCCATCAATGGTGCTGCAATGGGCGGTGGTTGTGAGATGACCTTGGTTTGTGAATACCGTGTCATGAGCGAAAAAGCCATCATCGGTCTACCAGAAACCCAATTAGGCATCTTCCCAGGTTTTGGTGGGACGGTTCGTAGTACGCGTATCATTGGTATTGATAACGCGCTTGAGCTTATCGCGACTGGTACACCAAAGAAAGCATTGGCTGCCTTGAAGTTAGGCCTAGTTGATGCAACTGTGCCTGCTGACGACTTGCAAGATGCCGCGATTGACTTGGTCAAAAAATGTATCTCAGGTGAGCTTGATTGGAAAGCGAAACGTGAAGAAAAATTGGTGCCTGTTAAGCTAAATCAGCTTGAGCAAGCCATGGCATTTAACAGTGCTAAAGGTATGATCTTTGCCAAAGCAAATCCTAAGCAATACCCAGCACCAGCGCTAGCGATTGCAGCCATCGAAAAGCATGTTAATTTGCCACGTGATAAAGCGATCGAAGTAGAAGCGGCTGGCTTTGCAAAAGCGGCTAAAACACCACAAGCAGAGAGCTTGGTGGGTCTATTCTTAAGCGATCAGCTAGTCAAAAAATTAGCGAAGAAACACAGCAAAATAGCACATGAAATCAATGAAGCGGCCGTACTAGGCGCTGGTATCATGGGTGGCGGTATTGCCTATCAGGCAGCCAGTAAAGGCTTGCCAATCATCATGAAAGATATCAAGTCTGAGCAATTAGACCTTGGTATGGGCGAAGCCAGCAAGCTACTTGGCAAAATGGTCGATCGCGGCAAGATGACCCCAGCAAAAATGGGCGAAACCTTAAGCCGTATCCGTCCTACTTTGAATTATGGTGACTTTAGCGATACTGACATCGTTATCGAAGCAGTCGTAGAAAATCCAAACGTCAAGCGTGCGGTACTAAAAGAGGTAGAAGGCTTGGTTAAGGATGATTGTATCCTAGCATCAAATACCTCGACCATCTCTATCACTTATCTGGCTGAAGCACTTGAGCGTCCAGAAAACTTCGTTGGCATGCATTTCTTTAACCCAGTACACCGTATGCCGCTAGTAGAAGTTATCCGCGGTGAAAAGTCATCTGAAGAAGCGATTGCAACCACGGTTGCGCTAGCATCAAAAATGGGCAAAGTGCCAGTAGTGGTCAATGACTGCCCAGGTTTCCTAGTAAACCGTGTGCTATTCCCATACTTTGGTGCCTTTGACCTGCTACTCAAACAAGGCGCTGATTTTGCTCATGTGGATAAAGTTATGGAAAAATTCGGCTGGCCAATGGGCCCTGCGTATCTAATCGACGTCGTTGGTTTAGACACAGGTGTCCATGGCGCAGAAGTGATGGCAGAAGGTTTCCCTGATCGCATGAAGCCTGATTATAAAGGTGCTATTCAGCATCTATATGACAATGAGCGTCTAGGTCAGAAAAACGGTATTGGTTTCTACAAATATGAAACTGATAAGCGCGGTAAGCCAAAGAAAGTGGCGGATGAGGCGACTTATGAGCTGCTAAAAGCGACTACAGACAGCGAAAAGCAAGAGTTTGATGATCAAGCCATCATCGATCGTACTATGATTGCCTTCTGCAACGAAACGGTTCGTTGCCTAGAAGACAACATCGTGAGTACGCCATCTGAAGCGGACATGGCGATGATTATGGGCGTTGGTTTCCCACCATTCCGCGGTGGTCCTTGTCGTTATATTGACCAGTTGGGTCTAGATAATTACTTGGCATTGTGTGACAAGTACGCGTACCTTGGCAAAGCTTATGAAGCCCCGCAAAAGATTCGCGACATGGCAGCAGCAGGCGAGACTTTTTACGCAACAGCGTAATAGGCAGTCATTACTAGGATAAAGTGCCGTACACAGGCTCGATCAGATTGTTAGAAATTTATGTATTATTAATAATTTGACAGTCAAATATGATGAGTGCTGTGATACGGCCACTGACAATAAAAATTGAAAAGGAATATGGTATGACAATTTTAAGTCCAAAAGACGTGGTCATCGTAGATGGCGTACGCTCAGCGATGGGTAGAACCAAAAACGGTATGTTCCGCCATGTACGTGCTGATAGCATGTCTGCTGAGTTGGTGCGTGCACTGGTAGAGCGCAACGACTTTGATCCACGTGATGTAGAAGACATCATCTGGGGCTGTGTAAACCAGACACTAGAGCAAGGTCTAAACATCGGTCGTAACATCGGTCTGCTAGCTGATATTCCAAAAACTACTGGTGGCCAAACGGTCAACCGTTTATGTGGTTCTTCTATGCAGGCGCTACATACTGCTGCTGCCCAAATTATGACCAACCAAGGTGATATTTTTATCATCGGTGGTGTTGAGCACATGGGTCACGTCGGTATGATGCATGGTGTTGATCTAAATCCAGCAGCATCTAAGCATTATGCAAAAGCCTCAAACATGATGGGCTTGACCGCTGAAATGCTTGGTCGTATGAATAACATCACTCGCGAAGAACAAGACGTTTTTGGTCTTGAGTCACATCGCCGCGCATGGGCTGCGACCACTGAAGGTCGTTTTGATAATGAAATCATCGGTATCGAAGGTCATGATGCTGCGGGTCGTCTGCAATTATGTACGGTCGATGAAGTGATTCGTCCGGATGCAACGATGGAACAAATGCAAAAACTACGTCCAGCCTTTGATCCAAAAGGCGGCACAGTAACAGCGGCCACCTCATCTGCATTGTCTGACGGTGCGTCAGCGATGCTAGTCATGAGCGCACAAAAAGCCAAAGATCTAGGTCTAAAACCACGTGCTCGGATCCGTAGTATGGCAGTGGCTGGTTGCGATGCGGCTATCATGGGCTATGGTCCTGTACCTGCCACCAATAAAGCATTGAAGCGTGCTGGCATGAGCATTGACGATATGCAAACCATCGAGCTAAACGAAGCCTTTGCAGCGCAAGGTTTGTCAGTACTTAAAGCATTGAACTTGACCGACAAGCAAGACATCGTCAACATCAATGGTGGTGCGATTGCCTTGGGTCATCCACTAGGATGTTCAGGCGCTCGTATCACTGTGACGTTATTAAACGCGATGGAGCAGTCAGATACTGAAATCGGTCTAGCGACGATGTGTATCGGTCTTGGCCAAGGCATTGCCACTGTTATTGAGCGTGTTTAAGCCTCAAGAATTTTAAATAAACTGATAACTGTTGATTAAATTACACTAATATTTTGTAAAATGAGCGCTTCTCACTTAATGTCGGAGGCGCTTTTTTGTGCCCACAATAAAATAGTATAAGTCATTACGCTAAACCTAAGCATATGGTTATTAGTTGAGTCAGAAAGGTCATAAAAATTAGAGTTTGGTCTATTGTCTTACATCTCTTTGCTATTTTTGTAGGATATCCAATAAATTGCTTTTTAACTGATATTCATAATAGGTGTTAGTAAGGTTATTGAATATAACCAAATAAAAATTGAGATAATATAGCTAAATACTATAAAAACCCACTTATGAATTTTCGATTTTAAAACTATATGTAAAATCAACTTAGTAATAATAAACGCAAAAGTAC
>NZ_JBQSXG010000202.1:0-4110 GCF_052378005.1 Psychrobacter sp. AOP31-B2-9 | reverse complement strand
TTAGAAGTGATGTGTTCTGAGTTGCTATATCCTTTATAGAGCTCGTTACCGACACGATAACCGCTTAAACGCGCACAACAATGCGCCTATAGGCAAAATACCTTGCTATTACTCGATGAAAAGTGATAACCCTATGATAAATATTACAACCCTAGTTACTCGCTGCTTGTCTACCACCCTACTTACTGTCATTACTAGTACTTTAACCTTTTCTGTTACAGCTTATGCAGATAGTATGTACATCAAAAAAAGTAGCGACGGTCAAATACTACTTACCAATCGCAGTCAAACTAGTGGTGACTTTGATAAATTTACTCAAACAGTCAAAGTTACCCACTATAGAAACTCTAAGATGTACGACGATAGCAATAACAATAACTACGGAAGCAGCGCCGCTAGTAAAAGCAGTAGCCGCAATGCTTATGATAGCTATATTCGTGCCTCAGCCCAGCGTCATGGCGTAGATCCAGCGCTCATGAAAGCAATGATGCATACTGAATCAGCATTTAATCCCAATGCACGCTCACCAGTTGGCGCACAAGGTCTGATGCAACTAATGCCTGCCACTGCCCGCCGCTTTAAAGTAAATAATCCTTGGAACCCAGCCGAAAATATCGAGGGCTCAGCTAAATATATCGCTTGGCTCATGCGCCGTTTTGACAATAGAATTGAATATGCTGTGGCAGGCTATAATGCAGGGGAAGGCAATGTCGATAAATACGGTGGCATCCCTCCCTTCAAAGAAACACAGAACTATGTTAAAAAAGTAATGAGCCGCTATCATAGTTTGTATAAAAATGATTCAGGCCTATATGGCGTGACTATGAGCGCTAGTAACCAAAACAATAATACAAGCAGTGGTCTTAAAAATGTCAGTTATGGCACCAGTAGTAATGGTAACAGTGCCAGTTATGTCAACTCAGCGTATGCTGCTTTACGCTAAAACATTAAGTCGCTAAAAAGCTAGCGTATGTAAAACAGTAACCCCAAGATAAGTAAGCTAGACATAAAAAAGCCCGTTAACTAATTAACGGGCTTTTTTATGTTTCTTAGATTCAAAAACAAGCTTGTTTAAACAATCAGTAAGCACTACATCAAGCAATTGATACAATGCTCACAATTAACATAGCGCTTACGATATTTTAAAACTTACTTGTTAGCTGCTTGAGTCGCAGCAACTTCAGCAGCAAAATCTTCTTGCTTCTTCTCAATGCCTTCACCAACTTCTAGACGTTTGAAACCAAGTACTTTAACGCCTTCAGATTTTAGTACGTCACCAACTTTTTTATCGTTGTCCATAACGTATGGCTGACGTAGTAAAGTTACTTCGTCTAAGTACTTACGTAAGCCACCTTCGATCATTTTTTCAACGATATTGTCAGGTTTGCCAGACTCTTTAGCTTTGGCTTCGATGATGTCTTTTTCACGTGCTAGTACGTCAGCAGAAACGTCTTCGTCATTAACCGCAACCGGGTTAAATGCAGCGATGTGCATGGCAAGGTTCTTACCAGTGTCTGCAGTACCACCTTCATAAGAAACGACCACACCGATACGTAGACCATGACGGTATGCAGCGATGTTTGCACCTTCAAGTACTTCAACACGGCGAACCTGAATGTTTTCACCGATTTTTTGTACTAATGATACACGTGCTTCTTCAACTGTTTGACCATCGCCATAAGGCAATGCAGAGATAGCGGAAACGTCTGTTACGTTATTCTCTAGGGCAATATTAGCTACTTTTTCTGCAAATGCAGTGAAGCTATCATCTTTTGCAACGAAGTCAGTTTGGCAGTTAACTTCTAACAAAAATGCTTTGTTTTCGCCTTGGGCAATGATGATTGCGCCATCAGCTGCGATGTTACCCGCTTTTTTAGCTGCTTTAGCTTGACCAGATTTACGTAGGTTATCAATAGCAACTTCAACATCGCCGTTTGATTCTTCTAACGCTTTTTTACATTCCATCATGCCAAGACCAGTACGGTCACGCAATTCTTTTACCATTTTGGCAGATACTTTTACTTCTGACATAAGAGTCACCTTAGTATTGTTATGTTGGATATAGTCAAGTCCGTATAAATCCGCTACGTCGTTATCCTCGCTAACCATACTAATGTATAGCTTGCATTTGGCTTACTTGTCTCGAAATCATTTGGATTCAACTATAGTGCTTAACTTTTGCTAATATTTTTTACTGTATAGCCATGCAATCTGATTGTATGATGTCACTGTTTCCGTGATAACCGTATCTATTGTAAATAGTCATCATAGACACTGTATAGTGCGGAAAAACATAGGCGATAATACTCGCCTACTAACTGCCTATCCATCAACAACAAGGCATGACGAGTAAAACTACATCATGCCTATTGTAAGCTTATACGCTGTTAATAACCTCATAAGTGTACTGATAGATACGCTATCAAATTATTCTTATTAAGTTAAACCTTTTCGGCCAGCTATTTATTCTGCTGGAGTTGCAGCTTCTTCTGCTTTAGCTTCAGCTGGTGCTTCTTCAGCAGCAGGTGCTTGCTCAGCTTTGCCGCCAGCTTGAGTCTGTGCATATTCTTTACCAGCAATAATAGCATCAGCCATAGAGGTAACATACAAAGTCACCGCACGGATAGCATCATCGTTAGCTGGAATGATGTAATCAACGTTATCTGGGCTAGAGTTTGTATCAACGATACCAATAACTGGGATACCCAAATTCTTGGCTTCTTTGATAGCAATCGCTTCATGATCCACGTCTACAACAAAGATAGCATCAGGTAGGCCGCCCATGTCTTTGATACCGCCTAGTGAACGCTCAAGTTTTTCCATATCGCGAGTACGTTCTAACGCTTCACGCTTAGTTAGCTTCGCGAAAGTACCGTCTTCTGATTGCTTTTCCAGCTCTTTTAGACGATTGATTGACTGGCGTAGTGTTTTCCAGTTAGTCAACATGCCACCTAACCAGCGATGGTCAACGTACGGCATACCAGCGCGGGCAGCTTGCTCACGGATGATGCCGCTTGCAGCGCGTTTAGTACCAACAAACAATACTTTGTTTTTCTTGGCAGCTAGGCCGTTTACATAAGTCAAAGCTTCATTAAACGCTTTTACTGTGTGCTCTAGGTTGATGATGTGGATCTTGTTACGTGCACCAAAGATGTATGGTCCCATTTTTGGGTTCCAAAAACGTGTTTGGTGGCCAAAGTGAGCACCGGCTTGTAATAAGTCGCGCATTTCGATTTTGGTTGGGTTCTTTGTAGCCATGTTAAATTTTCCTATTGGTTGGGTTATGCCTCCACATCACAAAAACTGCCTATCTAGCGACACGCATCTGCTAACGGTTAATGCTCATTAAAACAACACTAACTTTTATACAAATTAATCAAGTCGCCAAACACCCAGCAATTCTTTGCCATGATGTGTGTGTCATTGGTTGGTTTAAAAAAGAAGCTATTATTAAAATTGGTAAAACATCAAACTCTAACTTATAAAATAGCTGCGCCGTATTTTATCATATATTCCACAATCATCTCCAGTCATTTATTAGTATAACGCATTAAAATAAAAGCGAAATATAATCTTTTCTACAAACAAAAAAAGCGACACTAATGTGTCGCTTTTTGAAGTTACTTTGACTGTATATACTTTGCTCTATATCTGATTATGCGATACAAATACCAATAACCGCTTTATAACCATGCCAAGTAAATGGTGTGACATAGCTCTGTCGGTCTTTAGGCAAATAAGACACACTCGGGACACCTTCAACAATGTGAGGTGGTGAGATAATAAACTCAGCACCAAACTCAGTACGAGCATTACCAGAGATGGTATTAGCCATCTCACCCAGTAAATCTTTCATCATTTTGATTGATGAGTCAGGCTCGCCCATCACTTTGATGATCTCTCGCAACATCGCACTTGGCGCACTGACATAGACACAACCCTCAAGTGGGCCCGATATCTCAATCACACCACTATAATCATAGCCAACGGCACTTCTGTTATGATTCAAATAAGGTGTGTCAATAGATGCTTCTGAGCCCTTTATCTGTACAAAAAAAGCATTTATTGAGCTAAGAAACACACCTAATTTTTCTACTTTAACCATAATAT
>NZ_JBQSXG010000201.1:0-4111 GCF_052378005.1 Psychrobacter sp. AOP31-B2-9 | reverse complement strand
CCCAATTAGGCTATTGCTTGATTGTAGTACGTTGGCAGCTATGGTTTTATGAACGACTCTACCATCATTGTCATAGGTGTAGCGCACGTGCTTACCTTGGCTGATAAGTTCAGTTGGGCGGCCCTGAGGTTTAGGTATTGCTGTTTGAGTTTGTTTATTAGTATCCTCTACTCTGCGGTTATGAGTCGATACTCTATTGCCTGCTGGGTCAAAGGCGAATTGCTCGATGATGTTGGTGTTTGACCCTGCTAGTTTATGCTCAATCAAGCGACCTGTGGCATCGTACTGGTAGTAATGGTTGCGGGTGTGCTGCTGGACGGTTTGGTCTTTACCTATGAGTGATGTTTGACTGTTGATGTCAGTGAGCTGTCCAATGAGATCATACTGGTACTGACGACCAACGATGATATGGTCGCCCATGCTACTGTTTTGATTGATGAGTCGTCCCATGGGGTCATGGGTAAAGGTGCTATCAAGGACGCCCTGTTGGCGGGTGACTTCGACATGGAGTTTGTTACGCTCGCTGTGGCGTATCTCTATGTGCTGATCGGTGCTTGGGTCATATAGACTTTGGTTATATAGGTGACCTGATCCGTAATACAACTGATTGATGACTTTGCCATCAGGTAATGTGGTGGCAGTACGGTTGCCTAGCTCATCGTAATCATGTTGCAACGCTAAGCTATACTCGTGCTGTAATCCTGCGATGTTAAGGGTACTGGTTTGACGCTCTTTGATGAGTTGTCCGTTGGCATCGTAGGCAAAATCGGTTCGGCTGTGCGCATTGGTTGCGCTCAGCAGTTTGCCTGCTTTATCATATTGATATTGTACTTGTGCAGACTGCTCTGCGCTTATACTGGTTTGAGTCAGTATCTGTCCTATCAAGTCTCGCTCATAACTGATACGACGCTGTTGGTTTGAGGGCAGATGCGGGTTGTCAATTTGGCTTATTAAGTTACCAAGCGCGTCAAAGCGATATCGGCTTTGATGACCATCAAAACGGGTTTCACTGATTAAGTTATCGCCTTTATCATACTCAAAGTTCCATGTCTCACCATTCTCATTGATGAGCTGGCTTAGACGACGATAGTCATCGTAGCGCATCTCGATGCTATTGCCATCGGGATAGTCAACTCGTTTAACGAGGGTACTTAGCCAAGGTTTGCTATCATCATAATAGGTGGTTCCATTACCTTCAGCATCAATGATCTGCTCAATACGCTGCTTATCATCGTATAGATATTGGGTTTGACAGCTCCTATAATCTGTCAGAAATCTTCATTGAGTATTATCTTTTTATCACACAACCCCTCATCTAGCCCTCTAACCTTAGTATGAGTATCATAAATATCGATTTCGTAGCTACAAAAACCTTCATCTGTCTCAGAGACATTAAAAGTTTTTCCTTGACTTTTATATGAGGGCTTTCCTTTCATGTCTTTATCAGTAACATGCCACCCAATATCAATATCAATAAGCGAGTCCGATGATAAGGCATATTTACCAACAAAATAATAATCTTTTTCATCTACTTCTAAAACTATTCGCTTCTCTCCTTCCATCTCCTCAGGAGTAATTTCAGAATCACTAACTTTGACTTCAAATTTTGAAGTATAAAGCGTAAAGCTTGTTTTATTATTCAAAAATATCTTATTTGAAGAGCTTGTATGCGTACACCCATATAGGCTACTTATAATAAATAGCATATTGAACATTACTGTATATTTGAGTAATTTTTTATTTGAAAACATCAAAACTCCTTTTTTCGCTATACATAGCATATATGTGTTTGTTTCGAGTATGGCAAACTGCTGTCAGCTGCGGAGTCTAATGCTTCTAGGATAGAATAAGCAGTCAGATACGTTGCAGGATAAAAGCTTTCAAATAAATCTATACCTATTTGCATAGCTGTAACATCGTCTTTAGTATCTGCTTTTAGCTCCATATCTTTGAAAGCTTTTTCACCATTTTTAATCCTCATCACCTCATCAATTACTTCCTTACCAAATTGTTGTAGATAAGAACCCGTTAGCAAAGTATTTGCGTCAAAACCTACATACCTGCCTACATAGCCATAATGAATGTTTGACCAAACATCATAATAATAATCAAAGTTTTTATATTTATGGAAATACGATTTAGATTCGCTCCTGCTATCAGCTCTAAGCTTTTTCTCAACAGCTAAATACTTAAGCTCTGGATGATCTCGAATTTTAGGTTTATGATCCCATGATTTGCCAGGGGCAACTTGTATATACCAATCATAAAACCCTAAAGCTTTTCTCGGTGCCATTATAGATGATAACTGAGACTTTATTTTTGCAGCCTCACTAGATCTAACGTTTTTCTGTATTTCCTTAACAATATACTCCGCTACTTGAATTGCACCATCAGGATATTTGCAGGTCTGGGCATTCACTTTTCTTTGGGCTTCTCTATTATCTATAGTTACTTCAACTGTAGACCTAATACGAAGCTGATTGACATTATTATTTATAATCTGAGCTTTACTACTACTTGAAGCATTTAGAGTACCCTCATCTACTTTTAACTCTCCAATAAATAGTTTATAACTTATAATTATTTTATTGACATCTACCTTACCGCTATCGTAGCTAAAATCTATTCTTTTGATTCCTTTATTGCCTACTATGTCATTAGCACTTATTAGTCCAATAATCGGGTTTTTAGACAGTATACCGTTACTATTGATTTTTATTTCATACCTACAGCTTGTTACGAAAACACTACCTGAAATAGATAAATGAATATACCCTGTTTTCTTAGCCATTATCTTGTCCCTCTACAACATGTATTTCGATATTTGCTGGTTCTTCGGTTATAAATTGCTCAGTGTAGCCTAGATTATCTGTCTTACCTACGATCGTCTCTTCAGTCGCATGATTATAAGCGATATAGTCGCGGTTTCTAAGGATATTACCTTGCTTATCTTTAACCTCATATTTCAAATAAAACTTCTCGCCTTCTATTATCTTTGCCTGTCTAAGAACAATAGCTTTGGCAATACCCCCACCCCCACTCCCCCGATCCACCTTACTCGCCTTATAGCCCACTTTAGCAGGCGTGATAAACGTCACATTACCACCCGATATCTCAATACCACTACCCGCTGCTTTTAGGGTAAGCGTATCAGGGGCAATAATCTCTATACTGTCTCGGCTGTGGATGCATAGTACTTGCTCACTGTCGAGTCGCATCTCGTTCTGATGCGCTTGTATCGTCACATCACCATGAGCGGCGGTATGGGTCTGGGCTTTGTTTGCGTAGTAATGGATGTCCCCTGCTACTAGCTGATTCATCTGCGTTTGGCTGTGATGATGGGTGCTGCCTGTGGCGTGGCTATGTGTGTTTTCAGTACTGGTATGTTGACTGTGTTGTCCTGTGAGCATGGCAAGGTGACGTTGAGAGTCGATAAGCAGATTGGCTTGTTGCCACTGTCCTGCCTCATCTAGTGCACTGTCATTGGTGTCTTTGCTAAATTGACCAAATGGCGTTTGTTGCTCTCCTCCCTTGTTATTGTTTAGGCTACTACTTTGACTGCTGCCATTTATGCCTACTGGTTGATGGGTTTCTGCTAGGCTTTGATAGGCTATTTGATGTTGGTCAGCGGTTTGTAGTTTGCTATGACTGTCATGATTCATGTGAGGGTTTGATGAGGGGTCTGACTGGCTACTACTGATATGAATGCCGGTGCTGCCTTGGATATTGGCAGCCGCTTGGGTCTCGATACTGATGCCTTGGCCACGTGCTTGTCCACGGGTATGGTCGGTGTGCTGGTAGAGATGGCCAATGGTTAGGCTGGACTGATAGCTGCTGCTATAGGCGTTGATCTGCGGACTCTCAGGATGGGCGTCAAACATGAGCTGGTTATAGCCATTGGTGACGCTGTCTTTGGTGGCATCGCCTGTACGACTGCTGTCGATGCTTTGCGTTTTGATACCGTCTATGGGGTAAGCATGGCTTTGATTAATGAACCAAGCTGGACTGGTGGCGTCAAGGGTATCTGAGTCACTGACGATGCTATTGTGCTGAGCATCAGAGTTGCCTTGTCCGTTATGGGTGCTGCCGATGATGATGGGATGGGTGATGT
>NZ_JBQSXG010000200.1:0-4146 GCF_052378005.1 Psychrobacter sp. AOP31-B2-9 | reverse complement strand
CTTGGTAGAAAACGCTTTTGCTAGGTTGAAACATTTTAGGGGCATTGCCACGCGATATGATAAGCTCAAAGATAGCTATGCAGCAGCGGTAATGCTCGCTTGTGTCTTTATCTGGTTGCCCCTGATTTGAATTCTATACACACCCTAATATTCATATAATCATTTACAGCGATACTGATACAAAATGTAACTATTTATTGCAATTTGTATCGGTATTATTACTAAATTCTCAATATCGACTATATACTAATACTTTTACATAAACAAAAATATTTTTATGTTTTTCTAAATTAAACATCAACTTAGCGCTTTGGAATTGACAGTCAAACTCACTATATATATCAAAAATGTCGGTCGTTTCTCTTAGTGTAAACAATAGATTTGAACATAATTAAAAGTGCTAAATAACAATACCAACACAAGTTTGCGCTTACTGCCCTAATATTTAGAGAGAGTAATAACAAAAAAACCGCCTAGCAAACGCTAAGCGGTTTTTCTTTTAACCAACGCTTAATAAGCGCTGTTTAAATCAGTACAGAGTTCAGCTTACTGGTTTTTTTCGTAAACTGGCAACTCTTTGCAGATTGCTTCTACTTTACCACGTACTTCAGTAGCAACCGCTTCGTCACCACGGCTGTCTAGCACGTCACAGATCCAACCTGCCAAGTCGCCCGCTTGCGCTTCGTTGAAGCCGCGAGTAGTAATGGCTGGTGTACCGATACGAATACCAGAAGTTACAAATGGTGATTTTGGATCGTTTGGTACAGCATTTTTGTTCACAGTGATGTGAGCTTCGCCAAGCCATTTGTCCGCTTCTTTACCCGTCATTTCTTGCTTAACGAGGCTGATCAGCATGAGATGGTTTTCAGTACCGCCAGAGATGACTTCATAGCCACGCTCTTGAACCACTTTTGCCATCGCTTGTGCGTTTTTCACTACTTGCTGCTGATAAGTAGAAAAGCTGTCTTCTAACGCTTCTTTGAAGCAAACCGCTTTAGCAGCGATAACATGCATCAATGGGCCACCTTGGTTGCCTGGGAATACAGCAGAGTTTAGCTTCTTAGCAAGCACTTCATCACGAGACAAAATCATACCTGAGCGTGGGCCACGTAGAGTTTTGTGCGTGGTAGTCGTAACCACATCAGCGAATGGTACTGGGCTTGGATAAACACCGCCAGCAACCAGACCAGCAACGTGAGCCATATCGACCAATAGATACGCGCCTACTTCATCCGCGATGTCACGGAAACGCTGCCAATCGACCACCTGTGAGTATGCCGAAAAACCAGCAATAATCATTTTAGGCTTGTGCTCACGTGCTAGCGCATCTACTTGGTCATAGTCAATCAGACCAGTGCCATCTACCAAACCGTACTGTACGGCATTGTAGTTCAAGCCTGAAAAGTTGATGTGCGCACCATGCGTCAAGTGACCACCAGCGTCTAGGCTCATGCCCAATACCGTGTCATTTGCTTCTAGCAATGCTAAAAACACCGCTGAGTTTGCTTGGCTACCAGAGTGTGGCTGAACGTTCACATACTCTGCACCGAACAATTCTTTAGCACGGTCAATCGCTAACTGTTCTATAACATCTACATGCTCACAACCACCGTAATAACGCTTGCCAGGATAACCTTCAGCGTATTTGTTGGTTAGATCAGTCCCTTGCGCTTCCATCACTGCTTGTGAGCAGTAGTTCTCTGAAGCAATAAGCTCGATGTGGTTTTCTTGACGAACGCTTTCTGCAGCCATCGCTTCAGCCAGTACTGGATCAAAACTTTGAAGAGAGATATTTTTAAACATATTGATGTCCTATTTAGTGTCTGTAATTAAAAGTGTCTGTAATTAAAAAGGCGCGATTACAAAGGCAGTATTAAAAGGGCGCGATTAAAAGGCAGCCAATATTAAAGCGGCTAATGACGGTCAGCCATGCCCAATATTCGGCGTGCGGTATCTTCGTCATTGCTAGCGCAAGTGTATCATGAAACGGGATATTACAAACGCAAAAAAGCTCAGTTTACCCTGAGTAAATCACATCAAGCAGCTATTTTTTGAACGGTTATCAGTCATAGCTGTTTCTATAAACATTGATAATATTTTACTTCATATAATGACTAAAACATCTCATATTTATGAGTCATTTATTGACCGTGCGTCCGTATTATTTATGGCTATACACCTTAGTAAAAACTGGACAGAAAAGTCTCACTAATCATAAACTGGCGCCCATACCAATCATAACGCGTATGTCGTTGCCAACCCTCTGCCATGTGACAAATAGAGCGCTGGTTGGGCAGAGTGCGACGCCGTTTGAATAGCACGTACCCGATGGGCGTGCCTTTTAGCTGCTGCAATCGCCGTGCGCGACCTTTTATACTAGATAACGGAAAGATGCTTTGAGCTGCGACCCATGGCAACTCATCATTGCCGTATAAACTCACCTCACGCACCCATGCCAGCATGGGCCGATTAAGCGCAGGCCCCCGTAGCCCTAGTTGCTGCTTTTGTATCAGAGACAGCTGACGATAACCCTCAAAGCTGCGGGTAACGCGCAAAGGCTGCCCCGCTTTAACTTCTAGCAAGGCTGTTAACGAGCCTTTGGCATGCAGCCATGGCAATAATTCAGGTGGCGGTACATTTTGGGAAGATGGTACAGAATAACGATTGGTCATAATTCACAGCTAATATTAATGATGGGATGCTACCAATAAGCATACAAATACCTATTCCAAAAAATCAGGCATGTTGTCAGCGTTAAAAGGCAACGCTTCATGGGCTTGCTGTCGATATTGCGCCATATGATGACGATCTTGGGTACAAAAATTGGCGATAGCTGGCACAAAACGTGGATCGTAAATACGATGTAACGAATGCGTTTTGGTCGGCACAAAACCTCTTATCAGCTTATGCTCCCCTTGCGTACCTGGGTCAAAGTAGCTCAAACCTTGCTCAACGGCAAACTCAATGCCTTGGTAATAGCACAGCTCAAAATGCAAACTGTCGTACTCACCCAGCGCACCCCAATAACGCCCATAAAGAGTCGCATTTTTGCTATCAGGCTTATCGTATAAGAACAAACTACTGGCAATAATTACGCCTTCATTATTGACAGCCTGAGCCAAAAATAAATGCTCAGGCATATTCTTTGCTAAGCTCATAAAAAACTCTGCACTCAAATACGGATTCTGGCCACGTACTGCATATGTCATGACATAGCAGTGATAAAAAGCCTTCCAGTCTGCATCGGTAATATCTGCACCGCACTTTCGGTGGCAGATGATGCCTTGCTCAGCAACTTTACGACGCTCTGCCCGAATGGTTTTACGCTTTTTGGCTTTTAACGTCATCAAAAATGCATCAAAATCCGCAAAAGGTTGACTGTCATTGAGCAAGTCTTTATTTTGCCACAAAAACTGACAGCCTTGACGTTCAAGTATAGGCATTTCAATAGCAGTTGGCTCAAAACTATTTTGGGTCGCTTGGTCCGCGAGCGCGCGTTCTACATCGACACCTGTCGGCATAGCATCGTTAGCGACATTGACCATCTCAGCTGTGACAAATAAACCATGCCAACTTGAGGCACCGACTTGCTGAGCAATGTCGTCTACGCCAGCCATAGCGGTCTTTATAACGTCTGCACTTAGGCTCTCACCTTCAGCTAGCCACAAACGCTGACCTGTAATTGGGGTATATGGCGCACTGGTGACCAATCTTGGATAGTAATCAATCCCATAACGCGCATACGCCTCTGCCCATGAGTGATCAAAAACAAACTCACCTTGATGATGAGCTTTTACAAACACAGGCATGACTGCCACTGAATGCGTGATGTCTACTTCAGTCGTATTTTCTGCTGGCATAGTTTCAGTGATTGCTGCGTCTGGCAAATCATCGACTTGATAGACAACGATAAAAATAGGTAGCCATCCTGCTGCTTCACCGATAGCACCTGTGTCCGTAAGTGCTTGCCAAAAAGCAAATGACATAAAAGGCGTGTCAGGCGTTTGCCAATTTGTTAAGCCCTGCCAGCTCGTATCACTGAGTAATGCATACTGTAAACTCATAAGATTCACTATCTTTTGCTTTCTATTAGCTGTTAGCCTAGCAAATTTTTGTGAGCATGCTGTCACAATTTGCAAAAACTTA
>NZ_JBQSXG010000199.1:0-4235 GCF_052378005.1 Psychrobacter sp. AOP31-B2-9 | reverse complement strand
ATAGTTATTGATTAAAAATTTAAAGAATTAGAAAGTTAAAGAATTAAAAAAGCTTCTTTAAAAGGCCTACTAAAAAACGATTGCTTAGATAAGACCATTTAAAAAAGTTACTGACAGCACAAAGGTCTGAGCCAGTAGCTCAGACCTTTTCTAATCGAACAAATTTTATGTCTACTTATTAAAAGTCAACGCTAACGTCGAACACATAAGTACGGCCAGGCTCATTGAACGTACGTGCACCAGCATTCGTAGCAGTACCCTCACGATAAACACCCGTATCAAATAAGTTTTTGACACCAGCACCAACGGTTATATCCTTAGTCAGATCATAACGAGTGCTGACATTAGCAATGGCATACGGCTCGCGATCAAGCAACGGATCATCACTATCATCTCCCGTTGTAGCTGAAATCGTAGGGGCTTCAATCGTGCCATAGTAGCTCACATCAAAACCGGCATTCCACTGAGGCGTAATATCCCAATCGACACCCGTGTTCACAGTGAACTTAGGAATGAGTGATAATGGCTCGCCATTGTCTTTACGCTCTGAGCGGATGTTGCCAGTGACATTAGAAGACCATTTTACATCGTCAGTGACTGGTACTTGTACAAAACCTTCTAAACCTTCGACAATTGCTTCACCTTGATTGTCCCATTGAAAGATAGAACGGTTCGTCGTTGTATCTACCGCCACACGATCCGTACCAGCACCAATGCGGTTATCATAGGCATTATGGTAATAAGTCAAGCCTGCATTCAGCCCAGTGCCATCATCATAAGTAAAGGTCAGCTCTTTGTTCCAAGAGGTTTCATTTTCTAGGTCAGGATTACCTAAGACTTGACAACCTCTTTCATCAAGAGGTACCCAAGATGGACAGCCATTTCCACGAGTGTAGTAAATATAGTTTGGGTCAAGCTGGTACAGCGATGGCGCTTTAAATGCACGACTGACACCTGCCTTCACTGACCAATCAGGGCTAAAGTGCCAAGTGGTATTGATACTCGGCGACCAGTTACTGCCAGCTTCGCTATGATAATCGAAGCGTAGACCTGGCGTGACATACCAATCAGGCGTGATCTCATAGTTATCTTCTAAATAAGCACCGATGAGGTAAGCATCTGAGGTCGGGTCGCGCTTGTCAGGGTCGGTCTCCACATCACCAAACTCAAAACCATCATCAAATGTCATATCAGATACCACAGGGTTGTCTAACCTCTCGCCGCGGAACTCAGCACCAGCCGTTAAAGTATGACGGTCAAAATAGATATCCCACTCTGATTTGGCATTGAGCGTATCGTAGGTTGCCTCTACCCATTCAAAATCCTCGCCGTCGTCAGGTATGACAATCTGACCTTCACCACCACCCGCACTACCTTCACCCAAACGCTCATTAATTGTCCGAGTGTACTCCACAAAGCTATTGCTACTAGCATTATCATACTCACCGCGATGGGTAATCGCCGCGCCGTAGCGTTGCATTTTGCTCGTTGTTTCACCGTCTAGTTCGTTTATCAACGTTTCATTCACTGACTGGAATAATGAGTCACCCGCCCATCGGTTTTCTTGACGGCTATAATTGACCTCAAAACCGACCGTATTCATCGCATCCATCGCGTATTCAAACACTTGGCGCGCATCGATATTTTCAACCCCTTCAGTACCTGCTGCTACTGAATCATCTAGTGCTTCAGCTGCATTAATATACGGATCATCTGCTTCACTATCGTGATAGCCTAGAGTGGTACGTGAGGACAGCTTGTCAGTCAAAGCGCCTGCCATATTGACATTGGTACGCCAGCTACTGCCTTCTAAGTCGCTCTCTGGTGCCTCGTAGTGCCCAGTCACAGAAAACTCTGTATCAGTCGGGCGCTTAGTGATGATGTTTACCACACCGCCCATACTACCTGAGCCATAACGAGCAGCAGCAGGACCACGCAATACTTCGATACTCTCAATTGCACTTGGTGGTACCCATTGCGAATCACCACGCGTGTCTTGCTCACCACCACGGCTAGGTCGTGAGGAATTACGCGAGGTAACTGGACGGCCATCGATTAAGATAAGCGTGTTGTTTGGACCCATACCACGCAAATCAATCTGACGTTGGTTACCACGTTGACCTGACGTCGATGACCCTGACAGGTTCACACCTGGCATCTTACGTACAATTTCTGAAATATCATTAGAAACGGATGATTTTTCGATGGCTTCTTCACTAATAACGGACAGTCCTGCCGCCTGCTCTAGCTCCTCTCTTGCCGCTCGCACCACAATAGTATCAAGTGTCGCTGTAGGTACTGCTTCTTGGTCAGTCGCCTCATGCACAGCTACCTCATCACCCTCAGCAGCAAAAGCGGTGCTGCTAAGAATAGAGGCGATAGCGATGCTTAGCAAAACTTTGCCGGTCGCTAAAGGTTGTGAGGTTTTTGGAGCATTAAGGTGCTGCTGAGGCGAAATATTTGAGAGTTTTGACATGAATAATGTTCCTTGAAGCATTTGATCTCAATAGAATCTTTCAATCTCGAACAATTTTAGTCATTTTTGATGTGGCATCCACATCGTAAGCATATATAAGTTGATACATACAAATAGGCACACGACTGCCAAGCAAGACAAACTTGTTATCCAGTATATGTATGATGAAAACGGGACTAAAACATAGCCAAAAGGCTTAAATATCGATAGATGAAAGACTAGTAAAAGTATCTACTGCATACGGTTAAAGGTTTGGTGATACTGCGACTGGCAAAAGCCAACTCATTTAAATAGTAATCACAATAAAGCCTCCAAAGAGAGGTAATACAAAAAGCTGTTAATAGTTCTGTAATAAACAAAACACACTTTAGCAAAACAGAAATATTAATGCAAATATTAATAATAATTATTATCATTAACATTAAATTAATAATGTATAGTCAAAAAATGATAAATTGAATACAAAAACGTTGACTACAAATTTAGGACTTCTAAGGAGGGAGGGTCAGTCTGTAGCGACTTAGGAAGTCACTGACGGTACCTGATTTTCGATTTACTGTTGGGTACAACTGGTAAGGCTAACTTGCTTTAGAAGTTACCTACGCTTAGGGCGTGCTGAATACTCAACACGCCCTATCTATCAAATGCCAATTATTTATATATTAAAACTGATAAGTTAAAGAAGCTTTCACATTTCTTCCCATCGCATAATCAGTATAGTCCGAATCGGCTGAGTAGCGTGATGAGTGATTTGCGTACGTTTCATCAAACATATTGTACACACCTAGGGTCGCTTTCACGCCCGCTAACTGCTGAGGCTTGTAGGTCATGAATATATCATGTACGTCATAGCCTTCTTTTTCTTGATCTGTATCATCACCTGTATTAGGGTTGATAGAAGTCACATACGTACTACGCCAGCCTAAATCAAGCGTATCAGTTGGTGCATATCCCAGGTTAACCATGTACTTATCACCAGAGTCATTTTCATCACCAGTGCCTTGAGACAAACTATAGCCAGTCTCTTTACCTTCGCTACGCGCTCGTGCATAGCTCAAGCCCATATTGAAGTTACTGGTACGGTAATCAGCTGAGAGCTCTACCCCTTTGACTTCATAGTCTTCATCTGCATTAAATGAGCCTGCGCATGTGCCAGTATCAGAGGCCAGTCCAGTAGTACAGTCGATACCGCTCTCGTACGTAATCCAGTTTTCCAAATCTGTCACGAAATACTTACCAGAAAGCTGTAACGAATCGTCTTCAGTGGTCAAGCCACGGAAAATAGTGGATACACCAACTTCGGCATTACTACCAGTTTCGGGCTCTAAATCAGAAGAAATATATTTATCTTCACCATCTGTATTACGGATGGCTTCCTGTAAGTCAGGACCATTGAACAACTGGGTATAACTTGCAAATATATTGGTGCTTGGCAACACTTGATAACTGGCGGCAAAAGCACCCACAACATTGTCGTACGTTTCACCATTTGCCACATCTTGTGGTGCTTCGTAATGATCATAACGAACACCAGGTGTTAGCGTTAATTTACCCATTTGCCATTGGTCTTCTAAATATACAGACGTATTTTTTGCCTCGTCATTTCCGCCAAGGACACCTAGACGAGTTACCTCTGACTCTTTTGTGTAATATTCCACACCAGTAATCAGCTTATGCGAGCCCAACTGACTGTCTATGAGGCTGGTATTTTCGATTTTGCCACCTTTGGTGATCAAGTCAACTTCAATGCCTTTATTAT
>NZ_JBQSXG010000198.1:0-4305 GCF_052378005.1 Psychrobacter sp. AOP31-B2-9 | reverse complement strand
GACATGCTTTGGCTTTGACCGCTTCCATAACTGTCGGGATGGTGGTGGGAGTCTTAAGCATATACCTATTCACTGGTTTGTTCCACTTTGATAAGACCTTGACCTATAGCTTGATGGCCCGTTCAATATCGACACCATTTGCGTTAGACTTATCTGAAAAAATTCACGGATCTTCCTCTTTAGTCTCATTGTTTACTTTGATCACAGGGATGGTGGGAATGATTTTAGGGGATATGATTTTGACTTTTTTTCGTATTCGCTCACATCTTGCAAATGGAATCGCATTTGGTAATGCATCACACGGTCTTGGTACAGCCCGGGCAAGTCAGCGCAATGAGGACGAGGGCGTTATAGCTAGTTTAACAATGGTTTTAGCGGGATTGTTTATGGTATTCTTAGGCCCTTCATTAATACATGGCGTAATGTTATTTGGGCAAGTTTAAACAAATATAGTCAATCCAACTTAAAGTTGTAACAGCAGACATTGCTGAATAAGTGATTTAGATTATTCTCACCCCAGCCTTGCCTGAGCGTTTTTACTTCAGCCCACTTCTTCTCAATAAGATTTAAATCAGGACTGTAAGGCGGTAGCCATAGAATACGGTGACCATGTCGGTTTAATAGCTTTTTGATACGTTTGTTCTTATGAAATCTGGTACTCGAGCATAGCTCTCCCCTTGCACTCGGGCAAAGCAGTGCTTTGCTTTATCCTCGCTTTCATGGCAGCTTCTACGCCGGATTTACTACAGCCCAAACGAGCAGCTCTTTCATAGTAGTAAGCGTCAGGATAGTCAGTAATGTCTTGTTTTAGGGCATCATTAGATATTTTGCGCGGTGCTCTGACGATGGGCTTGATACTGATGTCTTTTTTCCAGTTAATAATGGTGGTGGGACTCATATCATAAAGCTTGGCTGCGGTGCGCACGCTCATGCCTTGTTCAAGAGACTGTAGTACCTTTTTACGAAGGGTAATGGGGTATGTCATGGTAATTAGCGAGCTGGAATTTAGAATTATCGTAACAGTTCTTGGTAGGGTTTACTATACTTTGAATTATCACAGGTAAAGACAAGGTATTAGCTGATTTGAAATTCTAAAGAGATTTTTGCAACTATAAATAGGAGTTATATGATGAGCGAAGCTATTAATCCACAAGACATTGATCCACAAGACATACAACACAAATTTGAGCGTTGGTCTGCTCTACAGTCAAAATTATTACAGGCGCAGCAAGATTGGAGAGAGGCAGAAGCGCTACTGTCTGAGGTACAAGAGTATTATTTAAGTCCGCAGTGGATACAAGATCGTGAGGCTGATGTCACGATTAAGCACTCTGGTGAGGCTCATTCTATCTTTAGCGAAGACGGTATTTGGAATGCGATGACAGAGCATCAAGAGCAGGCGATTACTTGGATGCGCTTAGGGTTGGACGCTATCGACAAGTAGATCAAGGCGTTAGCACTTAGTGATTATCGGCCTGCGCGTTTGTTAGTGTTTATCAGATAAACGCCGCTTTACAAACCAACCAATAATAATGACAACGATAAGGATGCCAATACCTGTCGAGTAAGGGGCGAGCGTCGATTCAATAACCTCGTAGTTTTGGCCCATATAGTAACCCGCGAACGTCAGACCTGTCGTCCAAATGCTTGCACCAAGTGCGGAGAGCCCCAAAAACGGTAGCATCGGCATATTATTCATACCGGCAGGAATCGAGATGAACGAGCGGATACCAGGCACCATACGACCAAAGAATACCGCTTTTTTACCGTGCTTATCGAACCACTCATTGGTAGCTTTGATATCGTCAGGTTTTACAAAAACAAATTTGCCATATTTTTTGGTTAAGGCTATCAAGCGCTCTTCATTAAACACGCGGCCTAAATAGTACAGCGGTAACGCACCAAGTACCGCGCCAAGCGTCCCTGCTAGTATGGCAAGTATGAGATTAAGCTCACCATTTGAGGCGGCAAACCCAGCAGCAGGCATAATAACCTCGGAGGGAATAGGCGGAAAGACGTTTTCGGCAAACATGGCAAAGATAATGCCAAAGTAGCCAAACTTCGCCGTGATAGAGAGTACCCAGTCACTGATTTGACCCATAAAAAACCTTTATAATAGAATGAACAATACTGCTGCTAAGTCGAATCTTTAGGCAAAAGATACTAGCTCATCAGTGGTTTTTCAATTTAGAAGGTTTTACGCGCTGTGCAAGTTTCGTTAACGTATATCTAAATCATCAGCGTAGGCAAATAGCGCCGGCGCGCCTCCGGTATGCCAAAATAAGATGTTATCGGTTGCTTTGATTTGCTCGGTGGGTATCATTACATTGGGATTCTAGCCATTCGCTTAATTTAATAATATCATCCTGATTATTCCTTAATTCCTTGCAAACGAAGTAAAAGTTATCCCCTGTTAGAAATTCATGCATTGGAACTCTAACGATATTTTGTTTATAAGCATCATCCTGCATCATATAATTATTGGTAAGAGTAATACCCAGATTGTACCGTGCGGCTTCTATCGCTAATAGTACATGACTAAAATGATTTATCTTTATATCGCTTGGTAATTCAAATCCGCCTGCCTTACACCATCGCAGCCAATCCTCCGCTGTATTCTCGCTCGTATCTGCATATCTCACAGACAATATTGGATGCCGCCACAATGCGTCAGGAAGGGGTTTATCTCTTATTTTCTCCCAAAGCTTTTGACCACAAACAGGATATAAAGTTTCAGCAAATAAAAACTTACTGATGAAAGCATGTGGAGGAGGATCGACGGTGATATAACAATCGGCCCTTTGCTCATTATAATCAGAGGGATGATTAACCATATCTAAAGTAAGTTCTATTTCTGGATACTGTCTATAGAAGTCTTCTAGTCGAGGAATCAACCAATTCACTGCGACTGAACTGTACAGAGCTAAGCGTATACGCCCAGGTTTTCCATGTTTAATAATCTGACTACTATCTGAAAGTAGACCCAATGCGCCACTCACATCTGTGAAATAACGCTCACCAACCTCTGTCAACGAAAAGGTCCGGCCTTGCCTGTAAAACATTGCTTCCCCAAGATACTCTTCAAGGATGCGTATTTGGTGACTCACGGCACTTTGTGTCACATTGAGGCTTTCTGCTGCTTTTGAAAAGCTGTTAAGCCGTGCAACGGACTCGAAGCACTGTATTGCACGCAGCGGTGGTAAATCCATTATTACCTCAGGTAATACTAAATATGTTTTATATCATTATACATCATACTCTTACTTGAATATACTGCCTGACAGATCGTTAAATCAGCATGAACCCATTGGGGTTTTAACAGTTTCTGAATTCTGAATAGGGCGGGGAGGCTAAAAATGCCAAAGATGAGTGTTGCATTTGCCATGACGCTATTGGTACTAGGAAATATCATTGCGGTCTTCTCAGACACCTTGATAAAGGCCTTGCCCTCTGAGACGGCGGTATATCAATTTATCCTGTTTCGTCAATGCACAGCGGTTTTAATGCTGTTGCCATTTTGCTTAATTAATAAAAAGAACAAGTTATTCAGTAATATAAAATGGCACTTTGTTCGTAGTCACGTGTGGTTATTGGGTGTGATATTTATGGTACTGTCTCTTCAAGCACTGCCTCTTGCGACTGCGAATGCTATTTTTTATGCCGCCCCTTTATTTGTATTACCACTGGGTTTTTTATTTTATAAAGACAGATTAAACTTTCCGACTATCGCAGCCTCTATATTAGGTTTTGCTGGTATCCTCGTTATTGTACAACCGAAACAGATCAATTTAGGGGCGGTGTTTGCCCTTATAGTGGCGGTAACCATGGCGCTAAACAATCTGTTAGTTCGTAAACTTCCACAACATCATACTGTCTATCAAACGCTACTTTTGACCAATTTATTAGGAATCCCATTCGCGCTTGGTTTGGCTATTTGGGAAGGACAGCCATTTGATTGGCGCTCATTGATTACGGCCGCCAGTTCAAATGTATTCATTTTGATTTATGCAGGTATATGCGTACAGGTGTATCGACACATTGAAGCGTACAAAGTCTCTAGTGCGGAATACTCAGGTTTAATAGGGGCGGTGGTGGTTGGAATCATATGGTTTAATGAAGTACCAAATATGACTTTGTTAGTAGGGTCTGCGCTGATTATCCTACCTTTGATATGGCTAGCTACTCTCGAATCTATGAGGTTTAGACAAAAAACTGGGTAGGATAATAGCTTTTAAAACCTAATCAATCTGATGTGTCATAAATAATAAGAAATAATAAAAGTTATGAATAAGACTAAAATGTTAT
>NZ_JBQSXG010000197.1:0-4317 GCF_052378005.1 Psychrobacter sp. AOP31-B2-9 | reverse complement strand
TATGACCCGGAGTCGACGGCTATGTAACATCCTGTAAGCTGGTTGTCGTCATAGAGTACGTTGAATAACAAAGCACGACTGAAACCATTTTTAGCAACGCATAGCCGACCTGATACATCTAGCAAAACCTTATATATACAGCAGTATATGCTCATCATAGCAAATAATACTTTTGGTTTGCTATATTAAAACATAAATGAATAAATTAGGGTGGTATGTAGGGTCTGTTAAATGTTCCAGTACTAGGTTTACTACTGACCGTATTTTCTAACTACCTATCCTCAATTATTGACGTCACAACCTGACTGTATTTTCAGTACATTATTTATTGTCGCCTATTATTTTAGCTCAGTTCACATAGGATAAGCGCATGCCATCTCAAAAAGACCCTTCCTCCCATTCAAAAAATGGTGCTCAAGAGCCACCAGAACAAAATGCACTAGAAGCTGCAGGTATTGATTCAGCTGCCATAAGTTATTCAAAAAATCCAGACTTTAACAATGGTCGTTGGTTCCCGACATGGCGACCGTATCAGGGTAACTTGGATCGTGATCCAGTCGGTATTAATGAATATCTACCACCATCAAAAAGTGTCTTATTAGGTGTGCAGCATACTTTTGCGATGTTTGGTGCGACGGTGCTGGCACCATTATTAATGGGATTTGATCCTAATTTAGCTATTTTGATGTCAGGTATTTGTACGGTGATGTTCTTTATGATCACTGGTGGGCGCATGCCAAGTTATTTGGGTTCAAGCTTCGCTTTTATCGGTCCAGTCATCGCTGTGACAGCCTATGCAGGTGCAGGGTTCAATGGTAATCTAAATGTCGCTTTGGGCGGTATCATGGCTTGCGGTATTATTTATGCCTTGATTGGACTATTGGTGATGAAGACGGGCACTGGCTGGATTGAGCGCTTGATGCCACCTATCGTGACCGGTGCCATCGTGATGATCATTGGTCTTAATTTAGCACCGGTGACTATTCAGGGTGTGTCGGCCAATCAGTTTGATGCATGGATGGCCACATTGACGGTGTTGCTCATCAGTGTTGTAGCCGTGTTTACTGGCGGCATGTTACGTCGCCTATTGTTATTGGTCGGTTTGATTTTATCGTATGCTGCTTATTTTGTGATGACCAATGTTTTAGGCTTTGGAGCACCGATTGATTTTACGAGCGTGGCCGCGGCTTCATGGTTCGGTCTACCAACGATTCATACGCCTAGTTTTGATAAAAATGCTATTATTATGATTGCACCAGTGGCCTTTATTTTAGTGGCTGAAAACTTAGGGCACTTTAAAGCGGTCGAGGGCATGACCAACGCTCGCGTCACACCTTATATGGGTCGCGCTTTTCTCGCTGATGGCTTAGCAACGACTTTTTCGGCAGGGTTTGGTGGTACAGGCGTGACTACGTATGCTGAAAATATCGGTGTAATGGCGGTGACCAAGGTCTATAGCACGACGATATTTGTGGTGGCAGGTGTGGTTGCGGTTGTTCTTGGACTGTCTCCAAAGTTTGGCGCCATCATTCAGACCATCCCAGCGGCATTATTAGGCGGCGCATCTATCGTTGTATTTGGTTTGATTGCGCTGGCAGGTGTGAAAATCTGGATAGACAATCATATTGATTTTAGCAAAAACAGTAATCTAATCATTGCAGCTGTCGTTGTTATCATGGGTACCGGCAACTTTAGCTTGCATTTAGGTGGTTTTGATTTGGGTGGTATCGGTACTGCTACGCTAGCTGCCATCGTATTGAATATCCTATTCAATCAAGCGTCTGAAGTAAAAGCGGCTAAGAAATTATTAGCCAAATAATAGCTTGAGTGTTATAGCCTTTATGAACTATATAAACTGAATTGATGATGTTAAAAAAGCCCTCATTCTATCTCTAGAACGGGGGATTTTTTTGAACGAGACCATCAAATTTATTTATATTTACGCTGTTATTTATATTTACGTTTATAAAAGCGTGCAAAAAACCGATATCGACGCAGCGCTCGTGGCTTAGGTTTTAATGAGCCTAGATATATCGCAAGCATGGTTAACAGTGCACCACTCCATTGTAAGCCATTAATCGGTTTGTCCAGCCAGCTATAATCAATGACCAATGCAGCAACTGGTTCAGTTAATAGTAATAACCCAGTCAATGCTAGAGACAGCTTGGGAATAGAGTAGGCGATGAGTCCCCATGCCAAGCACTGCATCACGGTACCGTAGATAAGCACCCAACCAATCTCAGACCATGTGTTCGGTAAGATATGCCCCATATCAAATACTAGCATCGGAATAATCATGGCAAAGACACCACCGATACTAATTAGCTGCATCAACACAAATATCGGTGTTGGTTCTGTATCATGCGTTTTACGAATGAAGGTCATTGATGCAGCCAGCATCGCACCCGAGACGATACCTGTGATGAACCCCCACGTTGCTGCTGTATTATGAGCAAACTCAGGACTGCCAATCATTGCCACGCCTAGCATCGCTAAAAACAGACTAATGAGCTGTACTATCGATTGGCGTTCATTAAAATATAAAAAACCAATCGCTGCCAAAAAGAAAATCTGTAAGCTGTTCAGTAATGTTGAGATACCAGGACCAACGGCATAAATACTCTCATGCCACAATGCCAAATCCAGCCCTAAAAATGCACCTGACAATAGACTATAAAAGATAGCCCGCCTTGAACGAGGCAAGCGTTGCCCCATCATTTTTGCTAAGACAGCAAAGACGATACCAGAAATGGCCAGTCGCCAAAACGACATCGCCCAACCACCGATATCGACATGAGCAACAATCAAACTTCCTAGACCAAATATAATACAACCAATGACTAAGCCGATAGGGGCAGAGCGTGAAGCAGCAAGTGCCATAAACAATCCTTATTTCTGTATTAATATACCCTGCTAACCTCTATATCAGTATCAATGCCTATGTTAAAAACGATAGTAAGTTAGGCTGCACTGTCGAGGTTTTAAGCTTAAAAATAACCAGTTACATTAAGCGGTGGTGACGGCGTATATTTATTGCCCTAGTGGTTTATAATGTTCAACACGCCCTAACGTCTACACCAAAAACATCCATACTCTTAGCTTAGGTTTATTTATGTTGCAACACTCATTATCAAAACCACAACGATGCTTGATGTTCAATTTACCACGAATAATTCTGCGCTATGGTTTTGCCTTGGGCGTTGTCTGTAGCGTCTTGTTTACAGCGTCAACAGCACAAGCTGCTAGCTGCAAACTACCCAAAAGCTATTACAAAAACGTCTCTTGCACATCAAATAGCAGTTATTTTTTGGCCATCAAAGACTTTGGTGCGCCTGTTGCTTTAATCAATAAAAAAGGTAAAGCGGTTGTTGATTTATCACGTTATCACGAGATTAAAGCGGATAAAATTGCGGGTGGCCTAATTCCCGTCCAACGGGGTAAAAAGGTTGGCTATATTAATATGCAAGGTCGTGAAGTTGTGCCGGTCATTTATGACTTATTAGGCGAGTCATCAGGCTGGGCGCGTGCGGTATCAGAAGGTCGTATCATCGTAAAAAAATCTGGCAAGTACGGTGTCATTAATACAGCCAATAAAACCATTGTGCCGTTTTCGGCAGCATTCAGTGATATCGATGACTATCGAGGCGGCGTGGCGCGCGTCAATAAAAACCGTGCAATCAGCTGGCTAGATAAAAATGGCAAAGCCACTAGTGACCCTAATAGTAGCAATAGTAACATCGGCGATAAGTCGGGCCCAGTATCAGAGTCAAGCGCAGTACAATCAAGCCAAGCACCTGTCACTCGTTTTACCACTTTACAACCACGTAAGCAAGATGGTAAGTGGGGGTTTGTCGATGACAATGGCGTGATTATGATTACTTATTCATTTGATGAAGTACAGTCTTTTTCTGAAGGGTTGGCTGGTGTTCGAATTGGTAAAGATTGGGGTTTTGTTAATCTTGGTGGTGAGCTGGTGATCCCGTTTCGTTTTTCTGACAGCGGCGTGTCGGTTAATGACAAGTACAAAGGTAAGCCTGCGTTTGTATTTACGGATGGCAAGGCGTGGATTGGTAACCTAAAAAATGGCACTAAAATGTGTATTGATAAAGAAGGTGCTAGTGTCGCTTGTGATGAGGGCTAGTATGACTAGAAAACTACTAAACCGCTATTTTGGTATCAGCCGTTTATAATAAAAAGGCTATGATAGAAAAAGAGTGTAAGACCTGTTATCCATCGATAGGCTTACACTCTTTTTCTGTTATGGCTTGTTTAACGTTTTTTAAGTTATTGGCGCTGAGCGTTATGATCCATTAATTT
>NZ_JBQSXG010000196.1:0-4332 GCF_052378005.1 Psychrobacter sp. AOP31-B2-9 | reverse complement strand
AGATGTTTAGCAGAAAATCCAGTGATACCGCTTGAGGCAGGTCTGGCTGTAATAGTGCGCTGTTGACCTGATTGAGTGGTGTAGTTGCGAGCTGGACGCTCAGGTTGGTTTGCGAGATCTGACATTCGCAAATACCTGTTCTTTAGTTTCATATTATTACTCCATAGCAGGGTTATGGCCAGTAGTGGCTAGTGCTGTAGAGTAATAGTAATTAAGAATTTTACTTATTAGTATAGTTATGCGCGCATAATAAATTTTTTATGAAAAATTTCCATTCGTAGCTTCACAGAGTAATTTATAAACGTACTCGTAAGATGGTTGCTCATCTGTTTCAATATAGTCTTTAATGTATCTTGCAGCTTTAGTATTTTTGTTGAAGCCCTGTGTCACCTTTATATGAAGATATTCTTTCTTTTTTCGTTGACGATATTCAGCTTGAGGGGCCCATCTTGTTTTGGCCGCCTTAGTACCTTGTATTGAAGACAATTTTCTAAAATAGTCAGCACTATCATAAAAGATAGATTTACTACTACTAAAATACAATTGCATTGCATAGTCATGATACATCAAGGCTATATTGAATGCTTCTGTATGATAGGCGATAAAAGATAGCTCTTTGAATGCATATATTCGAAATACTTCGAGGAACTTTAAGCTCAATCTTTTAGATTCAGATGAAGAGTATTTAGATAAAATATGATTGAACTTTGAAGTATCAGATAAAAGCTCATTCAGAGAAATAGCTATTTTACTAAATAATTCACCTATATATTGGTTTAATGCATATTCTTCTTTACTACCTGCAAAGCCACTATCTTCGTGCTCAGTTGAAAAACTATCTATATTGTCGAGAAAGTAAGATGTATCTACTTTGAAGTTTTCTCGAACATATTGCACAGATATAGCTTTAGCATCTTCTAAAAAAAGTAAATTATGTTTTTTTTGCGTAGTAGTGCATTGCTCATGATTATATAAATTGTTAACTATACCTATATCTTCAGGCATACCTAGAACTACCTCAATAGCATTAGATTGATTATGCAACCTATTTATCATATTATTAATATTAAACATATCTTCCGAAGTAATAGTACTATCGGTATTCAATTTATTTTCCATGAAATCACCTAGTTTTTATCTCAAATGGAAGTTATAAGTTACTAGCTGATAGTTATTTAATATAATCAACAAGCTGTCCTAATAATTCATCCGGTACACCTTTAGCCTGTAGGCTTTTCATTAATATATCTTTATCATGCAAAGCTATATCGACCGCTTGCTTATCACGACTACTCATTTTCATTTTTATTTCATCTGGTGTGAGTAAATCGAAGCTAACAGCCTTACCAGCCCGCAAGTCATCTAGATGATTTGCCCATTGGTTCATCATCATCTGTCGCTCTGCTAGATGTGCTGAAAGGTCATAACGCTTTTTTACGCTTGACTGTTCAAGATGAGCAAGTTGTATCTCTATAAGGTTCTGACTAAATTGCAACTCATATAGTCCTGTGCTGGCAAGCTGCCTAAATCCATGGCCAGTCATTTTAGGATAGGGGTCGCCTGTGTAGCCCATACGCTTTAAGGCCTGATTGAACCAGACATCGCTATAAGGCTTGCTACGCTCAAAGTTGTAAAAGACATAACCTGTTTTTTCTGTCAAAGGTCTCATACGCTCAATAATGGCCATCGCCTGAGGTGACAACGGAATAATATGATCTTGACGCATCTTCATCTTATGCGCTGGGATACGCCAGACGTTTTTATGATAATCAATCTCTGACCACTCAAAGAACCTTAGCTCTTTAGTCCGGACAAAGCACAACGTCATCAGCTGTATGCCTGCGATAGTTTGTTGATGCGCATTTGGGTTGTCTGCACCATATTGGTCAATATTGCGCAGCAGCTCTGGGAATTGATGTTGCTCAATGGCTTTCATACGTTCAGCTTTGTGAGGTCTTAATGCTTTATTACGACCATAAGCGATATTAATAATATCGTAGCCCAATGTGTTGATAGCATATTCAAAAACCGAGCTAATCAGGGCAATGTACTTGTGTGACGTATCGGTCGTCCACTTGCCTCGTTCTTCAAAGTAAGTTTGGATGGCTAATCCAGTTTTGATGACATCTTGTGGCGTAATAGAGCCAATAGGGTAGTCGCCTATATGCGGTGCGATATGCTTATCTAAATAGTTATGAAGTTTTTGAATATTCTTAGGTGTGGTGCTAGATCTTTCGTTGATATAGCTCTTGGCGATAACTCTAAATAAGTCCTTCTGCTCAAAGTTATTTTTCTCATGGTTTTTATGCTCTGTAGGATCGATGTTATCAGCCAGTAATGCCTGAGCTTTATCACGTGCTAGCCGTGCCTCTTTTAGCGTCACTTCTGGTTTGAATGTAGAATCAATGACTTGTTTGGCTGGCTTATAAATTCCTATCTGATAGGTCTTTTGCTTGGGCTTAAGATCTTTATCGGATTGATAGCGGTAGGTCATTTGCCAAAATAGCGAGCCATTTGGATGTTGTATAAGATATAAATTGTTGCCATCACCATGGCGTGTGACTTTAGTAGGTGTGGACTGTTTGGCAATGGCTTTCACGCCAGCGTCAGTTAATCGGTAGTCTTGTTTTCTCGTCATGGCTTATACCTCAAGGTGTTGAGAGGTTTAACAACAACCTCACTGTATAATTAACAACAAAAAATGGCGTTGTATATTATTTAACAACGCATTTAACAACATTGTAGAGGTGCTAGTAGGTAATGACAAGTGTTTAATAAGGACTGATAACTAGGTATGATAGGAGTTTAAAGGGCTTGAGGTAATGCGAGGTTATGTCTAAATACAATGATTGGTGCGCCACCAGGAATCCACACTGTTAGCTTAAGATATTGATATATATAGTTATTATTGGATTACAAATTTATTCTACTGTGTAGAATACTGTATAAAGCAATAATGACTCTATAAAGAGTCATTATTAGGATTAGCATTTGGTGCGTTGATAATATCATCGATCTTGCATTTTAGCCATTTGTTAGGCCTACCAGGCAGATCGGGCGGCGGTATAAATCCACTATCACGTTTGCGCTGTATGGTAGTATTCGACTGCCAGCCAAACATGGTCATAATTTCACTGGTTGTATAGTAGATGGGTTTCATAGTAAAGCCCTTATTGATAGAGCGTGATTACTAGTCACACGCTGGCGGGTTAATTTGACGGATAGACAGGGGTGTTATAACGATGCCAAAATCCGTGACATCTTTTACATAACCATCGCACATCTAACGCTTTGTTGTAATCATCGTGATGCGCCTCAATACGATCTGTTCTATTGCATTTTTCGCAATGAGTCGCTTTCACTAATCGACCCCTCTTTATTGCCGCTTGCGTTTCTTGTCTTACAGCACAGCGGCGCGGATATTTTGCGTTGTAGCTATTGAATTTATCAATATTTAATCGCTTAAACTCTTCACTAGTAAACCACGCGCGGCGGTGTGGTTTTTGATCGGCTGCATTTACTTGCTTGCAAACGCAATCAATACATTCACCAGTTGCGCGTGATTTTCTAATTCTTGATAAGTAAAAATCACTGATAGGCTTGCTAGAGTCACACTTAACACATTTGATTAAATCGCTCATTTTACAGCTCCGTATATTCTAAAATGAAATACCAGCATCAACCGGGCCGTTATGTTGTTACTGTTACCAGTATTGACGCCATTACCAGCAGAAGGTGCACTGCGCTATCAGGGATCTGCATTGCTCTAATCTCAGTAATGTATCGATCGCTGACGTCTTGAGCTTGGTATTTGCGCGTCTTTATCAAGCTTTCAATATAAACCTTGCTACGTTCTTTGCGCAAATATTGAGCAGCAATTTCTGCTAATCGGCCGTTGAAAACAATGCGGTGCCATTTACTCGCTTCACGTTCTTCTCCAGACTGTTTATCAGTCCAGTGCTCACTAGTAGCTACAGACACATTGGCAACCTTTACAACTAAATTGCTTTTAGAATAGCTACTAGTGCTAACAAACTGGCGATAATTAAAAACCTTGCTACCTTAATAACTTAATTTTTAGCGTTTAGATGTGGCATGATAATTCCTTAGTGTTTGAAATCCCCTCTATGATTAGCTTCGTGTAAGAGATTTTTTATACTTGAAATATAAGACTACCAATCAACTTTATTGCTTTTTATGTGCCTATAATAGCATATTGTTTACCTTGGTCAACAATAAAATCATATAAAGCTTATTAAATCAACAAATATTTTAAAGTAAAATCAACTACATTAAAGTAAGTTAAATCTTATTAAACCTTTTTAAAGTAAA
>NZ_JBQSXG010000195.1:0-4385 GCF_052378005.1 Psychrobacter sp. AOP31-B2-9 | reverse complement strand
TAACCCATATTACTATATAACTTTAAGGTCGAGAGTTAGCCAAGATCAAGCGGGGCTTTTTCCGCTTGTCTTGGCTAACTCTGACCCAACAACCGCTAGGGCGTTAGTCTTTTAAATCTAAAACGCAATAATCTTTACTACTGCCAAAACCGCATTGCTTAGTCATAACCCTAACGCACAGCTCGCCCTCACAGTTTGCCGTCTGCAATGCCCCACCTGCATTATTCAGTTCTTTTACCGTCGCTCTACGCTCTGCTGCATCGTCCAAACTCGGTATTAACAGGGTCGCGCCTAGTACCACTAACACACAAGCTCCTAAAATCGCCCCTACCGTCATAAATGCGTGTTTCCAATCAAGAGCCTTTGTCTCTTTTTTAATTGCTTGTGCTGCTTGCTTTGCCTCCCTAGATGCTTGTCTAAGGTCTTGCGCTGCTTTGGTTGCATGGTTATTTAAATCGCTTTCTATAGACGTTCTAGCACCATTGAGAGAGTCCGTAAATAACTGCTGAGCGAGGCGTGGTAGTTGTTTGTGCAAGCTCTCTATCTGGGCTTGTTGTTTATTGATGATGTCGATGGCTTGGTCAATATTTTTTTGCTGTTCTTCTGCGTGTGCCATCAGTGCAAATAGATGCTGTTTTGTGCTGTCATCGCTCATGGTTCAATGCCTCTGTCCTGCTGCTTATCGTGGGTTTTTTCGAGTTCCTGACGTTCTAATTTTTGTTGCTGCTGCGCTTGTTTGAATAACTCATATTCTGCTTTGAAGTCCTGCATCCCTTTGGCTTGCTCTTTGACGTTCTCTATCTCTGTCTTAGCCTCTGTAAGTGCTGCAAATTCTATCTGTAGGTCGCGCAACTGCTGATTGTCTGCGGTAATCTCTCGGTTTAGATCGCCTTTGTCGGTAACAATGCCCCTACGCTCCATTGCTGACGCTTTCCAACCCATCTTAATCGTTGGTTTCTGCTCTACCCCTTGCTGCTTTAGGGTTCGATGGTCGATGCGTTCTTCAATACCTAGCTTTTCTAACTGAGCGTTTACGATGTTTTCCCATTCCTTGCGTAGCTCTTTAATTTCAGTATTTGAGGAACTTAGCCCCAATGCTTTGCGCTTGGTGTTGGATAGCTCAATGGCTGCCTTGTCGCCTAGCTCAATACCTTTGTCTGTATGGCTAAACTCTCTTGTCGTGGTCATAATATGGGCGTGATAATTGCGGTTATCGCCTTGCTTGTCGGGCGTGTGAATAGCCACATCAACGGCTACGTTGTATCGCTCTGCTAAGGCTTTGGCGAACCTGACCGCTACCCTTGCACCCTCGTTTTGTTTAAGGTCTTTACGCTTGTCTTTATCTTCGGGTATCAGCTCGTGAGGTATGGCTAAAACCCACTCCCTAGCGGTACGCCCATCTTTACGATTTTCGGCAAGCTCCGCCTTATTCCATAACTCGCTACGGTCAATTTTCTTTAAGTTTTTATCGAAGGCAAACGCCATTTCTACACCGCCACGCTTGCTGTAGTCATGGGTTTTGTCTGAGCGTTTATCTTCAATTTTTACCCCTGCACGATATGCAGCTGATGCGGTTGCACTTCTGCCACTACTACGGCTAATCGGTTTGGTGGTCGCATAGTAAATTGCCATTTTTAAAATCTCGCTAGTAAGGTCTTTAAGGTTTTGTCTTTTGCTCCGCAGGACGTATTTAGGACTTGAAAATTTATGCAACAACGTGGAATAAATTTCTCAAGTCGTAAATGCGCACTTATCTAAAAAGACAGACAAGTGAAAAGACAAAACTACAATGGTATACTAGCACAAACAATTAATATTTTAGGTAAAGGCATGCTAACCATAGAACAAAAATTAGCTAGAAATGAAGCTGAAAGAAACCGTCTAATGGCTAAAAAAAACTCACTAGAGAATGGTCAAAAAATTATTATCGGTGGTATGTTCTTATCACTTGCCAAAAGTAACGCTGGTATCGCTAAGTTCATAATTGACAATGCAAGTACCCATGTCACTCGTGCTGCTGATTTGAAAAGAATTGCCCCACTGCTCGATGAATTAAAACAAGTGGTAGCTAGAAACAAGAACGAAGATAACTCACTCTAAATCTAACTTACCCTGTCCATTTTTCTTGACGTAAGCCAACATATAATCTCTAACCAGTTGACTTGCGGTACGGTTATTGTCTTTGGCTATGCGCTTAAACGACTCGATCAGGTCTTTGTCAGCTCGACAAGTGAACGTGCTGTCATTGGTCTTGTTTGTCATGATTTAGTCCTCTTGATGTAATGTTCACCCATTGTATTAACGTTGTTAGTGCATTGCAATAACTAATTAAGTCAATCAGATAATTATCACAGAGCCAAAGTAACGGATACGCTCAAACGAGCTACAAGGGCTTGAAGGTTGTTAAACGGTACAAGGGTAGCCAAAGCATAAAAAGAACGGCGCTAAGAGGCTAATTTGAGCTAATTAGGCACGTAATCAGACTAGGTTTAAAAGGATAGATACGAAACGGTAGCACATTAGTCTTAAAATCATGATCGCGGCAATCGACTGCGGTCGATTGAAAAAGACGGATTAATTTTTTATATTTTTAACTAGCCTAAGCAAGATTTATTGTTTAGGTCAGCTTAACAGCGTAGATAAAAAAAACCCCCTTACGGGGCTATTATCTGATTACGGTGGCACTAGTGCATTTTTTTAACGGATATTCGTTAGATAAAAAACAAGTCTATAAGCTGCTCTCGTTCTGTCATTTTGGCAAGTTTTTTCTTGTGATACTCATTGATATGCCATGCTCGCATTTCGCTTTTAAGTCTTTCATCTGAAATATTGGTAAAATCTTTGCCCTCTTTTGCTAACTTCTCTCCAATCTCTCGCATTTGTCGTTCTACATCATGCTTAGGCGGTTTCCTTGGCTTAGGCTTAGGCGGTTTCGTTAACTCGGCTTGCTCTCTCGTTTTGTTTTCTTCCTTGCGTTGCTTCATATAGTTTGATTGGTATTCATCAAGCCATTTTAAAAAATCCTCTGTTGGTTGCTGTGCTTCGGTTTCAGCTTTCATTTTCTTATCTACCCACTCCCCAAACTGGCTTTTTACCATGACAAACGCCCAATTTGATTTGTAGCCCCTTTGTCGCTGGGTGTATAAGCAATAAGAATAAAAAGTTTTTTTATCTAAATCAGCTATTTTCATTTATCCAGTTCCTTATTGTGTTGCGGTGTATATTTAAGGCGGTAGCAATTTTGCCTATTTTAACGCCTTGCTGGTGCATTTGCTGGGCTTGCTGGCGTTTGGGGGTATAGATAGCGGAACGTGCTAAACCACCCTTATTACAAGCCCCTTTCTTGTTGGCTCGCTTAACTCTGCATGATTGAATACGGCTAAACTTAGCCTTTGATTGCTCGCTAAACTCTCCAAAACGTCCTGATTTGCAATATCGAGTAATACTCCATGCAATATGCCTAACTTCATTGTGTTGCATGGGTACATCAAAATTAGCGTTAAAATAAAGAGCTATTGCTAACACCTCTTTGAATAGCTGGGTTTGGTTATATCGGTTGGCTATTGGGTAGGCTTTATGGCGTGTGTATTCAAACGTGGCACAATTTCGCCCATACCCTGCATCATTTGCTGACTCTTGTGCTGGCTTATTTGTATATAACGGCTCTAAGTCAAGATGATTTGCCAGTTCTGCGAGTGTGTAGCTAGGCTGTGCGCCTGTCAGATACGTTTCATGCGCTGTGTGGCATGGGTTCTTAACTAGGTTGCCACTATAGCCGTTATCAGCGCCTAAAGCGTCTGCTAGGGCTTTCTGAACGCTTGCAAGGTATCGAACCGCTTTAATGCTGGAACGTCCGAAAATGCCGACTGCGGTTGTTAGGCGGTATAGATAATGGGCGTGTCCATTTATGGGATTTTTGATTATAATTTGTGGTGGTGGCAAACCCTCGTCAAAGCAAGTAAATAGGGCATTTGGGTCGTCAATATCAAACGCTAACCATTTACAGACGGCTGGGTGATTTGGTTGTATGTGGGTGTGGCGTATGGCGTGGGATTTGGTGCGGATATGGCTAAAACCCTTTTGATTAGTGCAATAAGGGCTACTTGCTAAATCATCATAGAATATGGCTAAGGCTGGGATTTTTTCCCATTGGGTAGGGTCAATCTGCTTTAAGTTTTGCATTACATTACACGCTTGTTTTAGCGTGATGGCATGATATAATGGCTCTTGCAACAGAAGCACTATATCAGCCACCACTGATTAGTATTCTAAAAACCCTCAACGCCTGCAAGCGTTGGGGGTTTTGTCTTTTTATTAGTTTACCCTTTTGTTTTCCATTGTGCAAAGCCTTATAAATCAAGGGGTGAAGTAGGTACTACCTAAAG
>NZ_JBQSXG010000194.1:0-4392 GCF_052378005.1 Psychrobacter sp. AOP31-B2-9 | reverse complement strand
TGTATTCAGTAAACCACCTTTGATGTTTAGATCATTACCAAAATCAAGGGTAGTATTGCCACCGACATTGACTTGGCTGTTGGCGTAAGAACATAAAAAAAGCTACGATTTGTCTAAAATCGTAGCTTTTCTTTAAGTTTAATTAGCTTATCTTAAGTGCAAAATTTTTCATCTAGCATAAGTTAATACTTAATAGTAAATCTCACTTGCTTAAGTTCAATTCTTTTTGAATAAGAGGATTACTGGTTATCATATAATCATGAGAGTTAAAGGGAATCCGTCCCCAGAGTATTCTCATAATATAATTCAGTCGATCACGACAGTAATCTGCTTCATCTTCATTGAAATTTTTTATTTCATAAAAATCTGAAGTATCTTTATGACTATTTATAAGGTTGTTTATACTAAAACTTAGATAGTAAAGATTTGCTACTAACTCTCTGTGTAATACCTGCTCATCTTCTAAATTTGCACATAGTTTAATCAGAAAATACTCCAGCTTCCAGTATTTCTCAACGTTCCAAAGATTTTCTTCCTCTAAAAAGTAATTAAAAGAGTCTATCCCAAAAAAAATTTCATTACATTCATTATATTCTATATCTACCATTTTATCTTCAGTTAAATTTTCAAGTTAATCATATTTTTCTAAAACCTTCAAGTTCTTCCTTTTTTAAAACCTATTCTTTGTAACACAAAATAACTTTACTAAAGCAATATTTATTTATAATATCTTTTAAATTTAAAATATAATGTCTCAATTTAAACCCCATACCTTATCACCACAATTTTTAGGATAATCGTAATTTTCATCTGCATTCAAGGTATCCTTATCATAGTAGAAAAAACGTTATCATTTTTTTTAAATATACTACTTATATCAATCTCTGGATTCAAGTATACATGTAAAAAAAGGCATCCATTGCACTTTTAATATACGACATTGATAAAACGTCTATCAACCATATGCTACACATTCCTCTACACTGACACCTATAAACAAACTCTTTGTCAGAATCAGATATTAAACTAAAATTATAGTTACTTAACTCTTTAAGATTTTCATAATTACCGTCTAATCTATAGAAATTATAGTCAGAATCGTATTCATAGACTTCAATTTTAGCAGCTAAGGAGTCGAAACATCTATCTTTTGAAAAGTACTCTCCAAAGGACTTAATACTAGAGATAAAATTAGACTCTATATTAAAGTACTCGTCCATGTATTCAATACCATTACTTTCTATAAAATCTTCAATGTCCATCCATTTACTTTCAATATTATTAGATTCATAATCATGAACTGTGATAAGAAAGTTATTATTCATTATTTATCCTTTTATATAAATAAAACCTCTTATGCAGTTTCCTAATTTATTAGAACACTGCACTACGGCTACTTATACAAAATATATTTTAAGAGTTTTCATATGTAACTAAATGAAACTCAAAACCTTCCTTTCTATACTCGGATGGAATAATAATATTGGCATGTAAGCAATCTTTTAGAGTAACTGGATAAACATAACTATAATTTTTATCATCATTATTATTTAAGTTCTCCTTTAGTATAGAGAATTGATTCTGGTTTAAAATTATTTTACTAACTGCAAAATCATCATCTAATGGATATATATTAATTTCTCTTATAACTTTACTCATGGTGTTATCTTCCTATTTTTTATAGCAGGTTTTATCTGTAGGCCAGTTTTAGGATTAAAGGCTCCCATGTGATTACCAAACTTGTCATACTTCTCTAATTCGCCATGCTGATAATCCCACTCGTAAATTCTACCTTTTTTGTCTTTCCATCTTCTACGTAAATTACCGCCACCTTGTACGGATGTCTTAGCTTTAGCCTCCGCAAGCCCTTTAATTCCTGTTATTTCATTTGTATTAGGAGGATTAATTATATTAGAAATATGTTCAGGTGGTTTATTTTCTTTAGCTCTCTGTTGAGCCTTTAAATCATCAGGTTTATAAACATTTTTGTCATAATATCTACCGTCTTTACCTTGATAGAGAAGTTTTATTTCTCCATCTTCTTTATACTGATATAACTTTGAACCATTTGGTAATGTCTTACCTGACAACTCAGCACCATCTGGTAAAGAACTCCAACAGTCATTATGAACCCAAACGCCATACGTGCTATCACTGCCTGTGACAAAGTACGTATGATTATTATCGACGGTTAAATTATAAGCGGATAACGGTTCTTCAGTCTGTGTCACACTTTGAACAACTTGCCACTGACCATCTTCTGATAACAGCTGATAACCTGCTTTTAGATTACTAGCGTCTATCCATTGTGCGTTATCAATACTGCCTTGATAATCATGTCCTTCTGACGATTGTGGTAGTTGACCACCTGTATTGACTTGAGTAAAGAAAGGGTGGATTTTATTAGACACAATAGTTTGCTCATTACCATTACTGTCTTTAATAGTAATATATACAGTAGCCCTATAAGAATTATTATAGTGATTTGATACGCTTTGATAGGTTAACTTCCCAGTTATCTCATTCTTAGATAGCACCATATTACCAATTCGGACTTCAGAGATAGGTCTATAGCCAGCAATGGTTTTAACCAACATGTCTCCACGAAATGAACAGGTCTTACTAGCTCCATTAGCGGCCTGAGTAGTACTTTTACCGCTCGGGATTTTTCTTAAAGTCCCCGCACCTAAAACTTCATAAACTGCTGCATTCATGACTCGTATACCCCCATCCATATACACACAGTCTGTAGGACGGGATGTGCTACAAGAAACAAGGGAGTTATTACGTTGCTCATAACCATTTATGATGTTTTCTGTACCTTGATACTCACGATAAGCATCTCTTAGTCCATCAAAATTGGCATTACTATAATCAACTCTAATCTTATTAAGACAAGCCTCAGTTGGATTCTTCTCGCAAGCTTTAATCTCCTCATGATTATTTGACTCCATCTTTGCTGCTAAAGATCTAATTCTTTTCATTTCAGCGTCAAGTGGCCCACCTTTCAACTTCCTTTTGGCTACAGCAATCTTGTAAAGCAGACTTTCAACATCTTTACGCTTCAAGCTATTATCTTCAACCGCGACCTTACTTGTCTCAGCCGCATTAACCGCATCACTAGCGTTACCTGTTGTCAGTCCAATACCAGCACCTAAAACACTAGTAATCGCGCTAATCGTATCTTTCTGCTCTGGAGTTAGCGTTGAAGCGTCTGTAGTCTGATAAAGAAAGTGAGACAAAAATGGTACTACAGCTTCTCCTGTACCCGCCGCAATACCACCTGTCATAGCATCATTACTAGTAGCGTAGCTTACCGCTGCTCCTAGTATAGTATGTGCTAATAAGTGTTGCGGGCTACCGATACCATTAAGCTCATTATCTTCATTTATTCTATTTTCAAGATCATTGCCTTTGAACGCTTGACCAATTTGAAAGGCAATCTGCGGACTGATAGCTTTGGCTACATAACCTACTGCTCCATTACTATTTGGTCCATATAAGGCACCAGTAATACCATCAAAGAACAGACCCTGTTTTTGCACCTTGTCCGCTTGTAATTTCAAATCATCTCTGGCAGCTGTATTGCCTAACTTATCTTGCTCCTCAGCGGCATCCCTTAACTTCTGCTCTTTCTTATTAATCTCCGTCTTAATCTTACGACGCTCTTGATCAAAGGCTTGAGTGATCTCTACCTGCGCCCCAAGCTCTTCATTCACTTGATTGGCATCAAACACATTCTCAAGTATTCCTGCATACTCCTCACGGTTATCCGTCGTGATACTACTGTTTCCAGCGACACCCGTAATACCTGCACGAGTGATACTGCTATCACTATCACCATCTGTGCCGTAGCCAATGCCGTTCATGGTGGCTTGTGGTTTACCGGTGGTATTACCAATGCTAACACCTGCAGAAATGGCATCGCCCTCATAGCTGGTGGTGTTTTCTATGTCTTGGGTCGTAATGCCACCTTTACTGATATAGTTGTTTAATCCATTTTGTAGGGCTTTGTCCGTGGTGGTAATCGCGCCGCCTATCAGATTGGTTGTGCCTTCGGTGGTAAGATCAATACCACCATCCCCTGTGAAGATGCCTGACTGCTCACCCACGGTTTGATAGTCAGCATTGACATTGGTCTTACCGCCATTGACCGATAGGCTAGAACCTGTACCTTTGGCAAGATCAAGATCTGCACTAAAGCCCATGTTCTTTTGGTCGCTGTCATAAGTAGCGGTGTCTTGTAGCGATTCGATGGTCATGTCGCCGCCGATAACGCCTTGAATCTTATCTGTATTCAGTACACCACCTTTGATGTTTAGATCATTACCAATATCAAGGGTAGTGTTGCCACCGACATTGACTTGGCTGTTGGCATAGGTAGTGCTGTCG
>NZ_JBQSXG010000193.1:0-4417 GCF_052378005.1 Psychrobacter sp. AOP31-B2-9 | reverse complement strand
TATCTGAACGTAATTCTCTATTAATTAACCCGTATTGCGTAGACCCGCTGCCAAAGCATTGATACTACGGATTAATGGATCTTCAACACTAAAGTCACCGTCATCATATATAGTGTCTTTTTGTCTGGCACGTTTCAACAACTCGATTTGTATGTAGTTAATCGGATCTAAATAAGCATTTCGCCATTGTAGGGACGCGGCAAGGCTTTGCTGATGCGCCAATAACGATGTCTGGTTAAGCAAAGCGTTTAAACCTGAGAAGGTTAGATGATGCTCATCGATTACCGCTTGCATAATCTTTTCACGTAATCCCTCATCTTCACATAACTGGCTATAAGCCTGAGCAATGCTCATCTCAGATTTGGTAAACGCCATTTCAATATTGCTAATAAATACGTTAAAAAATGGCCAGCAGTCAATCATCTTCCTCATCAAAGCTTCATCATTGATAACACTATGAAGAGCACTACCGACGCCATACCAAGCTGGTAGGGTAAAGCGCGCTAAAGACCAACCAAATACCCAAGGAATCGCTCGCAAGGTTGTCTTACTTGGCAGCCCTTTATTACGGTGCGCTGGGCGCGAGCCAATATTTAATAAAGAGATTTCCTGCACTGGCGTCACTTGTGAATAGAACCGATAAAACCCTTCGGTATGGTCCGTAAGCGTACGATAACTTCGTTCACCCGCATCTGCTAGACGCGCAAATAGTGCTTCATAATTTGGTAGTTCAGGCGGTTGCACCACAAATCTTGTTGAGCACGCTTTAAGCGTACCAGTGATACCCATGGTAAGCTCAAATACAGCAGTATCGGTGTTGGCATATTTGGCATAAAGCACTTCGCCCTGCTCAGTGACTTTAATTTCTCCATGCAGTGTCCCTGCGGGCTGAGCGGCAATTGCATTATGTGTTGAGCCACCGCCACGACTGACAGAGCCACCGCGCCCATGAAACAGGCGTGTTTTGATGCCATATTCAGCAGCAATATGGTTAATGGTTTGCTGCGCGCTATAAAGCTGCCACGCAGACGTAATGATGCCGCCATCTTTCGATGAGTCTGAATAACCTAGCATGATTTCTTGAGTATTATCTGAGTGCGCAAGCAACCCTCGATATAGCGGATTGTCCAACACGGCAGGTAAGATCTTATCAATGTTTTTAAGATCTTCGATGGTTTCAAACAAGGGTGCGACGGGTAAGTCAGCAGACAACTGCCCTTGACCATTGCTCTTGCATAAACCTGCAAAGCGCATGAGTAGCAAGACTTCTAGTAATTGACTGGCATTGTTGGTCATCGAAATCACATAACTACCGAACGTGTCTTGTCCGACCAGTTTACGTAATGTGGCCACTGAGTTCATCAAGGCTAATTGTTCACGGGTTTTATCACTCAAGTTATCGGTATAAATGAGCGGTGTACCGGGCTTTTCAAGTAAGCGCGTTAGCCATTCTTGGCGCTCAGTTTCAGTGAGCATTTGATAATCTGGCAGATTAGAGGCATTGGCAAAAATATCAGCTATCACCTCGCTATGATAAGAGGACTCTTGACGAATATCGAGCGCTGCCAAATGAAAACCACAGGTTTTGACCAAACGAATCATATCAAGTAATAAGCCTTCGCCATGTGCCGTATCGTGAGTATTGACACTTTTCCGAATGATGCGTAAATCTTCTAACAATTCTTGCGGATTGGTGTAAGCATCTTTTTCAGCCTCGCTATCACTACCTTTGCTTTGAATATGGCTATTAGTCGATTTTATTTTGGCAAGAATAATCGATAACAGTCTTCGGTACGGCTCATTGTTGTAATCGTCAGTATTGTAATCAAAGACTCGTCTGTCGAGCTCACGATAACTTTCAATTTTTGTATACACGTCAGGTTCGATAGCGACAATTGTATCGCTGTGAATCAGTTCACGGCGCAATTTCTTGATCAAGACTTGATAATGACGTAGCACGGTATCAGCATGCATCAATACGGCCATTTCTGTGGTGTCATGAGTGACAAAGGGATTGCCATCTCTGTCACCACCGATCCAAGAACCAAAGCTCATGAACGCCGGTAAGGGATAGTCTGTTAGCTCAGGATAGATATCAACAATGGCGTCTTTAATATTACGGTAAACTTTGGGAATGGCGCTGAATAAACTGGCATTGAAATAATGCAGGCCATTATTGATCTCGTCATAGACTAATGGCTTACGCGTACGCACTTCATCAGATGACCATAATAAATCAATCGTCTGCGCCGTTTTCTCTTTCGCTTGTTCGTAGGCAAAGCTGTCTTCTGCAAGATTGTTTAAGGCATCGCTGTGCGTAAACAGACTTTGTAATAGATTCATCGTCGTACGGCGACGCGCTTCAGTCGGATGGGCGGTGAATACTGGGATAAATTTTAGTTGCTCAATCAGCTCTTGCATTTGGGCTGGTTCAATATTGCGCTCACGACATTCAAGCAGCGTACGCCGAAACGAGCCTTCCCAGCTATGTTCCGATTGCATACGCAAGGCTTGACGTTGTTCTCGTAAGTAATTTTCTTCACTGAGATTGGCTAAGAAGAAATAGATAGAAAAGCTGCGGATGACATTTTTTAAGGTTTGGTTGTCTAACGAGGCAATAAAGTCGATGAGTTGTTGCTGGTTCGCTGCGTTAGGCGCCCGGCGTTGCTGGATAAAACCTTGGCGTAGGGTTTCAATCGTGTTGAGTGTTTGTTCGCCCGTTTGCCGAGAAATCGCCTCTCCTAGAAATGAGCCTAATAAGCTGATGCGTTCACGTAGTACGTCGTTATCAATAGTCATCCTTGATCTCCTGATCAAATTCATTCAAATATAGTCGTGCGGTCTTAAATGTAGGTTTTCTATGGTGTAAGCCATTTAACCTGTTTATGTGGATCTCGAAGCTCTCGCTTCTCATCAGCCAAGACGTTGTCAGCTTTATGTATTAATCATTTATTTTTTGGTGATACTGGGTCAGCCATTCCTGTAATGGTATATCTGTCTATCCCTAGTCAGCCAACAATATTATGAGTTTCATTATTACGATTGATGACTAAACTAACGGCTTCAAGTTTAATTCTCCAGCTTTACTAAACAGTCAGAATTAATATCAGCAATCGTTTTGGCACCAGTCAAGGTCATTGCGACGCGTATTTCTTTATCTAGCAGTTCTAACAAATTGCTTACCCCTGCACCGCCATCCGCTGCTAAAGCATAAATAAAAGCGCGCCCTAGCATGCAAATATCAGCGCCCAAAGCCAACATACGCACAATATCTAAGCCATTACGTATACCAGAGTCGGCTAAAATTTTAATCTCTCCTTTAACTGCATCGGCAATAGGAGGCAGAGCACGTGCACTGGATAAAACACCGTCCAGCTGTCGCCCACCATGATTCGATACGACTATGCCGTCGGCTCCAAAACGCACCGCATCTTTGGCATCTTCTGGGTCCAAAATACCTTTGATGACCATAGGCCCATCCCAGTACTCGCGAATCCAATCTAAATCTTTCCAAGAAATAGAGGGGTCAAAGTTATTACCTAGCCAGCCTATATAGTCTTCCAATCCTGTTGGCTTACCTAAATAAGTAGAGATATTGCCCAGATCGTGCGGACGGCCATTTAGCCCTACATCCCATGCCCATTGCGGATGCGTCATAGACTGTAAGTAACGGCGCATAGCAGCATTTTTACCGCTCATACCAGAGTGCATATCTCGGTAGCGTGCCCCTGGTACTGGCATATCTACCGTAAAAACCAAGGTCGAACACCCCGCCGCTTTGGCACGCTCCAAGGCATTTTTCATAAAACCTCGGTCCTTTAATACATAAAGCTGAAACCACATCGGACGGTTAATTTTAGGCGCTACTTCTTCAATCGGACAAACCGAAACTGTCGACATGGTAAACGGAATGCCTTTTTGATCGGCTGCCATAGCGGCCTGCACTTCTCCGCGGCGGGCATACATACCTGTCAGACCCACGGGTGACAACGCGACAGGCATAGACAGAGTTTCATTAAATAACTGCGTCTCGAGACTAAGCAGTGACATATCATTTAGTACACGTTGTCTAAGGGCAATTTTCGATAAATCTTCAACATTATGTTTTAAGGTATATTCCTCATAAGCCCCGCCATCTATATAATGAAATAGAAATGGTGGCAGTCGGCGCTTGGCAGCAGCCCTGTAGTCGTTTGGAGATGAAATAATCATACGCTTGCCCTTATTCTGTTAAATATCTATGTAATATTTTTGAATCTCTAATTATTTATTGATTAGTGCTAAACGATGGATGCAATTGGCTTATTTTTGAAGCGGCAAGCTCAACCCACACTCACTATTACACACAGCACGAGCAGTTACGTTTGGTTTTCGACATTTTACCGATGCCGGGATTAAAGCTATTGGTTGGGTCTAG
>NZ_JBQSXG010000192.1:0-4430 GCF_052378005.1 Psychrobacter sp. AOP31-B2-9 | reverse complement strand
GAGTATATTAATAACCCAAATAAACTAAAGAATGAATACGTAAAAAAAGCACTAAGTATCTTCAAAGCAGAATCCAGTAAGTCAGGTTCGAAAGAATACCAACCTTTGATTTATAAAATAGTTATGGTAAAAATATTTGAAAGTTTTCTGAAGGAAGCGAGTAATCCTAAAACAATTATTGAAGATATTGATAATATATTTGGTAAAAACGTCACAGATAGCTCAACTGCTGAAAATTATGCATTCTATCATATATATGAAGCATTAATACGCGCGAACGAAAACGACCCTGGCTATGATAAAATTCAACATTTTACCCATAGTGCCTATTTAGCATATACTTCATTTAAGATGACAGTAGATGCAGCTCAATATGGAGCTGAAGCTTGGGACGCTATAATGGGAGGCAGTTCTGACGACTACGAATCTGATATGTATGCGAATAATTTAGGTCAAGCTTATGGTAATAGGCTATACAAACGTTTTAATCCATAATATAAATGCATTAAAACGTTTACGAATTTTTAATAAAACTATCAACTAAAAAACCAAAACCTGCAATAATCAAAATACTCCAAAGGCCTATGTATGCTTTATCGACATATATTTTATTTAATTCTAATTATTTTAGCTGAAATCATCCTATATCTTTCATTAACTTATGGATATTTTCATACTGAAAATCACTTTCAAATACAAGGGCTAGGTAATCTTGATCAGTATCAGAAAGCTCTTATAAGATTTAATATATTCGTATTTTTTATGCATATCGTTATTACCTCAATATCCTCTTTATACTTGAAAAATGACAATAAAACACTTCCTTTAATACTTATCGCTGTAATCAACTTGATAATTACATTTATATTTTTCCTGCTTGGTGTTTATGATAACTATATAAATGTGCAAGAGGCTAATATATTTACTGATTTAAGATCAAATATATTTTATGCGGATATATACTACATACTACCTATGTTATGGGCTATCCTCTATTCTATTTATATATATTCAAAAATAAAAAGCAAGCGCAGTTAACTAAATCATAAAAACACTTAGAACTTATAAAGTTATTATATTTCTATAGTTAGTTCAAAATAAAATTGTTATGGTTAGGACAAACATCATAAAACAATTTGGATAAGTCGTTTTCCAACCAACCTTGGCGTAGAAACTTCACTTGTTCCCATTTATTTTCAATGATATTGAGGGCTATGTCTCTCCTGCATATAGCTTTTATAGAGGTTATACCCCCCTATGGCAGGATAGTTGTCACCCCTAAAGAATAATCCAAATGGGGGCATCAAGGACACATCATGCCACGTTATAGTGAAGAGCGTAAACAAGCCATACTCAGCAAACTACAACCCCCAAGCAACATGAGCGTAGCCGAAGTTTCAAGAAGTGAAGGCATCGGATTACAGACCCTGTATAATTGGCGCAACGAGGCTCGACAACAAGGTCATCCCATGCCTGGACACAACAAAACCCCCGATGACTGGACCAGTGAGACCAAACTTGCCACCGTCATCGAGACTGCCGCCTTAAGTGAGAGTGAGCTTAGCGAATACTGCCGTAGCAAAGGTTTGTATGTTGAACAAATCAAAGCTTGGCGTGCTAATGCCCTACAAGGCTTCAGTCATAGCAAACCACAAAGCCTAAAAGACAAGCGTCAGCAGCAAGCGGATCGCAAACAGATCAAACAGCTCACCCGAGAGCTTGCTAGAAAGGAGAAGGCCTTAGCTGAAACTGCCGCTTTGCTGGTGCTCAGAAAAAAGTTGGAAGCGTTTTGGGAGGAGCACGAGGACGACTAACCTTGCTCCCTAAGCGCACACAGTACATAGATTGGATACAAGAGGCCAATGGATCAGGGGCCAGATTAACCTTGGCCTGTATTGAAGTTGGTATCAGCGTGCGTACCTATCGGCGCTGGTATAAAGCGGGTCAAGTGAGTGGTGACAAACGGTGTGATGCCGTGCGCCAAGCCCCGAGGAATAAACTGACACCGACTGAGCAAGCTGCGATTATAGCCGTCTGCAACCAGCCGCGCTTTGCCAGTCTACCGCCCACCCAGATCGTACCGACCCTGCTAGATGAGGGGGTGTACTATGGCTGTGAGTCCACCTTCTATCGCGTGCTAAAGCAGTACAATCAACTCAACCATCGTGGTCGAGCTTTGGCTCCTCGCGTATCCAAGGCACCACAAACCTTTACCGCCACAGGCCCAGGTCAGGTGTTCTGCTGGGACATCACCTATCTGCCAAGTCCAGTTCGTGGGCAGTTTTATTATCTGTATATGATAGAGGATGTCTATAGCCGTAAGATTGTCGGTCAAGAGGTGTATGACCACGAGTCAGGGGTATTAGCAGCTAAGCTGCTTGAGCGTACCCTAATCAGTGAAAATGCACTACATACGGGCGTGGTATTACACTCAGACAATGGGGCACCGATGAAAGCTCAAACCATGCGCATGAAAGCGTATGAGTTAGGCGTTGTGACGTCATACAGCAGACCGCGTGTGAGTAACGATAATCCGTTTGCAGAGTCTTTGTTTAAGACTTGCAAGTATCGCCCTAATTGGCCGACCGATGGCTTTAAAAGCTTAGAGGCGGCTCGTGACTGGGTACTGACTTTCACGCGCTGGTACAATGGCGAGCACAAGCACAGCCAGCTTAACTTTGTGACGCCCCATCAGCGCCATACGGGTGAGGATAAGGAAATACTGGCGAAGCGTCTGCTAACGATGGAGGCCGCTAAAGATAAAAACCCGATACGTTGGGGAACTCAAGAGGTGAGAAACTGTAAGCCTGTGGGTCCGACAACCCTAAACCCTGTAAAAGAACAACACCAAACGAGATTACAGGCCGCTTAATTCGGCTTGATGGTGACAACTACCTTGAAAAACTCCGATACCGATAATTTAATGGATTACGACGATAAAGCAAACCCTGAAAGAATACGTGTTACTACTACAGCTAACCCATTTGAGAATCATATGCGTGCTTTATTTAAGTGGCAATGGGATATTCTGGGAAATGACAGAAGCATGGACTACTCCGATACTGAATAGTTACTATAATTAATTCTAGAAGGTTAATATTATGAAAGCGTCCAAACTTATTTTTATAGCAATGTCACTGTCATTAGCAAGCTGTACAAGCTTAAGTACTTCAAAAGTCATGGCTAGTGAGCCAGCATTACTGCAAGATGATGAACAGGCAATGATAAATGAACCTGTAAATAATGACAAACCAGTAATGTGTCATGAACCGACAGGCTATGACAACCAACCTATACCACTGGATACTGGAGTATTGAGAGAGACTCCTATTGATGTCATACCGAAAGAGCTATTTATTGAAAGATTAAAAGCCTCTCCCTTATGGGAGCAAACAGAACGTAAAGATGAAGACAGATCCAGTTTTAGATTAAGTGAGATTAATGGCTTTCTTCAAATCCAAGGTGATGGTAGTTTTTCGAAGTCAGAAAAGATAACTAAAATTGCTTATTCACCTTTAAACGTAAAACAAAGAAACAAGTATGGACATCAGCTATTGGATCAAGAAAAAAGTGCTATGACAGAAATTATCAATATAGTCATTAATGATCACGATAAAGCTGCTGCAATACTGAATCAGCTTTATCAGCAATATTCAGTCAAAGTAGAAAACAACGAAATCCTAAGTGACAATGAAACCTTACATACTTATATTCGTTATAACAATATATTGTTTGAGCTTTGGGGCATGAACCGAACCAGTCATTATATCAAAGAGTGCAACTTGGCTATGTTAACAGGCTTGACAATTAATTAGGTGTGTTTCGTGGTTAAACTTATTTTTATAGCAATGTCACTGTCATTAGCAAGTTGTACAACCGCAAGTATTTCAAAAGTCATGGCTAGTGAGCCAGCACTACTGCAAGATGGTGAACAGGCAATAATAAATGAACCTGTCAATAATAACAAACCAGTAATATGCTATGAACCACCCGAATATGATAATCCACCGGAACTGCCTGATACAGGAGTGCGCAGAGAGACTCCTATTGATGTCATACCGAAAGAGCTATTTATCGAAAGATTGGAAGCATCTCCTTTATGGGAAAAAGTAAGTTATTCTAATCACTTTGAACGTGATTTTTTACTGGAGAAAGTTAACGGTTTTCTTCAAATCCAAGGTGATGGTGGTTTTTCGAAATCAGAAAGCATAACTAACATTGCTTACTTTCCCTTAGATATTGATGAAAGAAATAAATATGGACATCAACTATTGGATCAAGAAAATTTTGCTATGACGGAGATTATTGATTTAGTGATTGATGATCATGATAAAGCTGCTGCAATACTAGATCAGCTTTATCAGCAATATATGGCTAAAGTTAGGAGTAATGAAATGTTGAGTGATAATGAAACTATACATACTTATATT
>NZ_JBQSXG010000191.1:0-4521 GCF_052378005.1 Psychrobacter sp. AOP31-B2-9 | reverse complement strand
GTTTACGGGGATTTTTTATGACTGGTAATTTATCACTAAGAATTTATTCCTAAGGATTGATGGGTAGGAAGTAGGAAGCAGCGTTTAGCTTTTTTGCGACTCTTTGTTAGTTCCTGCTTTATCCTCGCTTAGATTCTGGGTCACTTCAGCACGTAACCAAGATTTTAAATTCTCAGACATCAGCATCATTTGCTCACTGAGATAATCATCAATTTGCATTTCCAGCTCACGGATCAGCTCTTGATGCGTGTTACTCAGTTTTGCGTCTTTCAGGGCCAGTTTGATGGCGGCGCTGGCTTTGTCGTTGACTGCTTTTACGCTGTGCTCATCATTGCTATTTTTGTCATTAGTGACATGAGCATGCTGACTGATGGTTTTGTTCTCAGAGCTGGTGACAAAGTTGTTATCAGCATTAGGTTGTGTAGCAGCCGATTTTTCAACGCTTTGATTTTTTTCAACACTGTTATCAATACCGAGTGATGCTGAATCGTTCGCATCATTGGCATTCATAGCGGTCACTTTATCGGCAACATTATTCTTCTCAGTGGCTATTTGCTCATTTTTCTGTTGTTCTTTTTGCGCGGTATCTGACGCTTCACGAAGTTTGGCTTCTTCTTTTAATTTAGCACTTTCCTTTAATCTGGCATCCTCTGCCGCTTTTACTCTTTGCTGTTCTTCTCGCTGTTGTTTTTCGACGGTCGCTTGCTCTTCGGCTTTTTTGTCAGTAATGGCTTTAGCGATGGCTTGCTCCGCTTCATGATTTTCATAGAGCTCATCGATATGGGCATCCAAATCATGAGTATTAAACACAAAGCTTTCAAACGGTGTATCGTTTTGCAGTAAGGTGGTGATGTCTTTTAGCTCTTGGGTAATTGCTGCGCGAATAGGTTCAGGCGCACACGTCCAGCGCTGATAAAACTGATGAGAAAATGAGTAGCTTGACATGGTATCGTCCATAAATGTTCCAAAAATTACCCCTTATCATACGCAAATACGATAAGGGGCTGCAAGTGGACAAACGTAGTAAATCTGACACTAAGGTTACAACGCATCCCATTGTGCGTTTTTATCAGCTATTAAACAGTAGGCCAACGTGCAAATATCAATGAGCCATTGGTACCACCAAAGCCAAAGCTATTGGATGCTGCATATTGCAGATTTTCAACTTTACGTGATTGGTTAGCGACATAATCAAGATTGCAGTTGTCTTCCACATTGTCTAAGTTAATGGTAGGTGGTACTTGCTGATGCTGTAAGGAAAGCACGGTAAATATGGCCTCGACACCACCGGCAGCACCTAATAAGTGACCAGTCATAGACTTAGTTGAGCTCACTAAGATACTGTCTTTCACTGGTGAAAATACGGTCTCAATGGCTATCGATTCAGCGACATCACCAGCAGGTGTACTGGTACCATGAGCGTTGACATAACCAACTACAGAAGGCTCAATACCCGCATCATGCAAGGCGTTTTTCATCGCACGTGCAGCGCCATTACCATCTTCTGGTGGTGCAGTAATGTGACCTGCATCATCACTCATACCAAAACCAACCAGTTCAGCCAGTATTGTCGCACCGCGGGCTTTGGCATGAGCTAGGCTTTCGAGCACCACCATGCCAGCACCATCACCCAATACAAACCCATCACGGTCTTTGTCAAAAGGACGAGAGGCTTTGGTTGGCTCATCGTTGCGTGTTGAGAGCGCATGCATCGCACCAAATCCTGATATGCCTAGCGGACTTGAGCCTTTTTCGCTACCACCGGCTAGCATCACATCAGCATCACCATAAGCAATCAAACGCGCTGCAAGTCCGATAGCATGGGTAGCAGTGGTGCAGGCAGTTGATGTTGCGAGGTTTGGACCTTTTAACGTATGTTTAATCGCCACCAATCCAGCAGCCATATTGACGATAGAGCCTGGAATAATGAAGGGCGACACTTTCATTGCACCCTTTTCGCGTAGGGTATCACGGCTGTTTTCAATAGTCTGAATACCACCAATCCCTGAGCCTAAGATGATACCAAAACGTTCTTGATCAACACCTTGTACAGGGGCGTCTGATGCGCTTACTTCATTGATGAAACCAGCATTTTTTAATGCCATGGAAGAGGCAGCCACACCATAATGCATAAATTCATCGTAGCGGCGCGCATCTTTGGCATTCATATATTGTTTGGCATCGAAATCTTTGACTACGCCAGCAATTTGCGAACGATAGCCCGTTGCATCAAAATGGCTAATCGTTGCTATGCCGCTATCGCCATTGAGCAATTTAGTCCATGAGCTATCGACGTCTAGTCCCAAAGGTGTAATAGCACCCATGCCAGTGACCACCACGCGCATATCATCTGAGCGTTCATAGTGCGGTTTTTTCTGAGGTGGTTGATATTTTGGTATTGCGTCAGCATCATTCTTGGCTTGGTCGGTAGATGAACTACTATTTTGGCTCATACGATATATCCTATACTTACGAGTCCTAAGAGGAGAGTATTTCGATAGTTATTATAAAACACATAGGTGCACGCATGTAAACTAAATTTATCTCAGGAGTGTCGTATGTGTCTTATAGAGTATGGACTATAACAATCATGTAAGAAACTATCAAAAAAATAAGATATAATGAACAATTGTTCTATTTATACAGTGGTAATGTTTTTATGGTTTCATTGAAGTTTTTATTTCCTCTTTTATTGTCCATGAGTATTCCAGCACTAGCGGACTGTCAACTTCGTTTTGATGATGGTTATAAGCTACCAAAAGATATCATTGCTGTTGATCGCGGAGAATGCGGATTTACAGAGGGGCTTGCTATGATTGAAAAAGACAGTAAGTATGGATTTATTACTCGCCAAGGACAGATAATCGTGGAGCCTAAGTATGATTATGCTGAAGATTTCTATGAGGGTTTGGCTAAAGTTGGTAACGACTATAAATATGGCTATATTGATGCAACAGGCAAGGTGGCTATTGATTTAATCTACGATAATATACACCCCTTTAGTGAAGGGCTTGCAGTGGTACAAAAAGATGGAATTTATGGTTTTATCGATAAGACTGGCAAGGTAGTTATAGATATAAAATATGCCGATGCGGGTGGTTTTGATCAGGGATTAGCGATTGTACATGATGGCAGTCGAGGACTCATAAATTATGATGGTGAGTTTATACTACCGCCTGAGTACATTATTATTCAAGGTTTACGTAATGGCTTTAGACCTGTTTTTGGTTATGGAGGATGGAGTTTTGCTGATGTAAACGGACAGCTGATTGATGAGCTTCAGTATCATAAAGTTAAGAGCTTTAATGAGGAACGCGCTGCTGTACAAAACAAAGATCGAAAGTGGGGCATTATTGATACCGAAGGAGCGGTTGTTTTAGATTTTGCTTACGATGAGGTAAGCGACTTTGACCAAGGGTTGGCTTATGTTAAAAAGGATGATCGCGCTTTTTACGTTGATAGGAACGGTGACGATATATTAACAGGCAACTATGATGATGTTGAACCGTTTAAAGACGGTTTAGCTAAAATTCGTAAAGATAATAAATTTGGCTATATCAATAAAAATGCCGAAATAGTCATACCGATTATATATAAGGAAATATCTTCCTTTGAAGAGGGATTGGCAAGCTTTCAAAAAGATAAAAAAGTAGGGTATATAGATAAAAGCAATAACATAGTCATTCCTGCTCAATTTGATAAGGCTGCACCATTTGTTAATGAGCAGGCCATTATTATAGTAAATGATAAGTACGGTGCTATCGACCGTGCCGGTAATATAGTTATAGAGCCAATATACGAGCAAATACAGCACTTTTTTGAAGACATAGCTCCTATGAAGTTAGATGGTAAATATGGTTTTATCGACAAAAAAGGAGAGGTAGTCATTGAGCCAAAGTATAGCCGTGTGAGTCCTTTTATCTATGAGCTTTCATATGTAGAGCAGAATAAAAAGATGGGCTTAGTCAATACTAAAGGTGTTGAAATAGCTAAGCCTGAGTATGATGAGATCAGTGCTTGGGTCATAGATGGTTTAGTTATGGCAAAGAAAAATGGCAAGGTTGGCTATATAAAAAATACAGGCGAGGTAATCATTCCGTTTAACTACGATTCAATAGGAGAGTTCTACAACGATAAAACCTTTATAGAGGTGAATGGGAAGTTTGGCTATATCGACAAGAGTGGTAAAGAGTTGATTAAGCCTATTTATGAAAAAGTAAAACCTTATTCAGCAGATGTGATTGCAGTAATGAAAGGTGGCAAATGGGGCATAGTCGATTTAAAAAATAATAGATGGATCGAACCTATTTATGATGAGTTAAGCTTTCCAGAAGCAGGTCGTATGTTAATCAAAAAAGACAATAAGTACGGCTTTATGGATATGCAAGGCAATGTAGTAATAGCGCTACAATATGATAAGGCTACCGACTTCGATAGAGGCGTCGCTCAAGTGCGAAAAGATAATCATTGGTATAGTATCAATCGTGCCGGAGATACAACTGGAGAAGTTTCATTAAATTT